>NZ_JANZKM010000017.1:0-79780 GCF_025642935.1 Curtobacterium sp. RIT-PI-V | reverse complement strand
GCCATGGAACAGGCCAAGCCGGCTGCACCGACCGCGACGGAGTTCTTCCCGGAGGACATCGAGCAGTGGGCCAGCATCACCGGCCGCGGCACGGTCGGCGCAACGCTGGCCGCGAAGAACGCGGCCGGCGACACGATCGCCGACATGGTCATCGTGAACGCCGACGGGTCCTACAACCTGCCGATCGACCCGAACAAGGTCGGTGACGGCGTGCAGACGCTCACGGTCACGCAGACCCTGAACGGTGCACCCTCGGACGGCATCCGGGTCGACATGGACTACGGCTACAACACGCCCACGTTCACGAGCCCGGGCGAGAGCGCGGTCGTCGCGAACCGGAACCTGACGTTCACGGGGACCGGCAACACCGGTGGGCGCCTGCAGATCAACGGCGTCGACCTCAGCAACGACGAATCGGCGCGGATCGGTGAGACCACCGTCGCGAACAACACCTGGACGATCACGAACAACCAGATCACCCTGCCGACCGGCTCCTACCAGCTCTGGGCGAACCAGCGCACCAAGGGCGGCAAGATCAGCTTCACGGGTCTGAACATCCAGACCGTGCAGGCAGCTCCGGCTGCTCCGACGGCGGTCGCCTTCTTCGGGCCGACCCTCGACGCCTGGGGAGGGATCTCCGGCACCGGCGAGGTCGGCGCGGAGATCATCGTCGTCGACGCGGACCACAAGGAGATCGCCCGCACGACGATCACCGACACCCGAGGCACCTACAACGTCGGGATCGACCCGTCGAAGGTCGGCTGGGGCGAGCAGCGCTTCACCGTGACCCAGACGGTCAGCGGAGTCCCGTCGAAGGGCATCGTCGTCAGCCTGGACTACGGCCAGCAGACCGCTCCGACGATCACCTCGCCGACGTTCGGTCAGCAGATCGACGGCTCCGGTGAGCTCACGTTCACCGGCACCGGCTCGAACGGATCGAAGATCGTCCTCACCGGGACCGACTTCACCAACGACGCGGCGTTCGGCGACACCACGGTCGAGGACGGCCGCTGGAGCATCACCTCCGACCTCGACCTCCCCGCCGGCAACTACCAGTTCTGGGCCAGCGAGCGGGGCAAGGGCGGGAAGTACTCCCTGACCGCAGTCGACGTGAACATCACCGACTGACGTCCTCCACAGGAGCGGGGCACCTCCGGGTGTCCCGCTTTTGTATTTCACATGCTAGAATAATGAACACCACAATCGGAAGGACCTCCTCGTGAAGACCCGCAACGCCCTCGCCCTCCTCTCCGTCGCCGCACTCTCGACCGCCCTCCTCGCGGGCTGCACCGCCGGCGACGAGACCAAACCGGTCAAGACCCCCTCGGCCTCGTCGTCGGCGAAGGCCGAGAAGACGCCGAACCCGACGTCGGAGATCACCGGGCCGCCGATCGAGAAGGCAGACGTACCCTGCACGGACGGCACGGCGACGATCGCCGACGTGAACAACAAGTCCGTCACCATCGGCGACTGCACCACCGTGATCGTCGAGTCGAGCAACACCGTGATCCACCTGGGCGCCGTGAAGAGCCTCACGGTGAAGGGCGCCATCAACGGCATCGACGTGAAGTCGGTCTCCACCGTCACGATCACCGGCGACGGCAACCGCGTCTCGACGGACTCGAAGCCGAAGGTCAAGGACTCCGGCAAGAGCAACACCGTCGGTCGCTGACCCGACGAACATGCGCACCCGACGCACCACCGCGGCCGACTGGGGCACCTCGACGGTGCTCGGGTCGGCCGCGGCCCGTGGAGCCCTCGTCTCCGCATCGACCACCTGGCTCCGGTTCGCGCTCCAACTCGCGACGATGGTGGTGGTCGCCCGCATCGTCGGACCGGCACAGTACGGCGCAGCCGCGACGGCGCTCGTCGCAGTCACGGCCGCGGAGCTCGTCCGGTCCGGCGGCATCACCTGGCTCATCGGCCGCCTCCCCGACCTGTCAGCAGCCTCGACCGCGGCGCTCCACTGGTTGAGCGTCGGCATCGGCGCTGCGGTCGGCGCTGTCCTGCTCGTGGTCGGCGCCATCGTCCCGCCTGCGCAGCTCCCCGCTGGTCCCTTCACGTTCCCCCTGCTCGCGCTCGTGTTCGTCGCCGCGGGGATCGGCGCCGTGCCCACGGCACTGCTCGGGCGCAACCTGGCGTTCCGACCGATCGGTGCCGGCGAGGTCGGAGCCGCGGTGGTGTCCTGCGTCGTCTCGGTGACTGCCGCGGCCATCGGCGCTGGATCCGGCGCGTTGCTCCTGCAGGCAGGGACGTACGCCCTCGTCCTCGTCGTCGTGATCGTCAGCGTCACGCCGTGGCGCCCTGGACGACCTGCTCCGCTCCGGTCGCTCCGTGCTGAGCTCGGCTTCGCCGCGAACGCCACCGTCTCGCAAGGTCTGGAGTGGGTCGTCCGGAGCTTCGACCGGCTCATCGTCGCCGCACTCTTCGGAACCGCCGCGGCTGGCTTCTACGTTCAGGCGGCGCAGCTCGTCACGCTGCCCACGGAGCAGGTCAACGGACCGCTCCGGCGGGTCGCCGTGCCGGCGCTCGGCAGACTCGTCGGGACGCCCGCGTTCGGGCGGGCGTTCCGGACCGTGCTGGCGTTGTCCTGCGCGGTCCTCTGGCCGCTCCTGGCGGTCCTCGCCGTGCTCGCGCGGCCCCTGGTGTCGACGGTGTTCGGCGCCGAGTGGCTGCCCACCGTCCCGGTGTTCACCGCGATGGTCCCGATGGGGCTGGCGTCCGTCGTGAGCGGCGTGACGACGTTCGTCGCCCTGGCGGCGGGACTCGCCGGACGCCAGACGGTCTGGGAGTGTGCCGTATCTCGTCCGCTCACGCTCGTGGGGTTCTTCGTGGGCAGCCTCTGGGGCGTCACCGGAGTGGCTCTCGGCGCATCAGCTGCGACCGTCGCACTCGTCGTCCCGGGCTTCCTCGTGATCGGTTCGAGGGCGGCTCTCACGCTCCGAGACCTCGTCGTGCCGCTCGTCGAGCCGGCGATCGGGACGGTGGTCTGCGCGATGTCCGCGATCGCGGTCACCGCCTTCGTCGAGGGCCCGCCCATCCTGCTGCTGTTCCTCGGCGGCGGCGTTGCAGTCATCGTCTGGATCGCCGTGTTCCTGGCACTCCCCGGCACTCGACGCGTCGGTCGTCAGGTGCTCGGTGCGGTGCGCCGACGTCCGGGTCCCGCACCGAACGACGTACCGGCGACGTCGGCAGCGTGAACACGAAGACCTCCGATCGACTCGTCGATCGGAGGTCTTCGTGCGTGTCCGTGGCAGCTGTTCACCTCCGCGCGTCGAGCAGGATCGATTCGAGACGGTGCACGATGCCGTCGAGTGTGAATCCGGCCGCACGACGGCGCCCGGCGTCTCCCAGCGAGTGTCGGAAGGCCGGGTCGAGCACCGTCCGACGCATGGCCGCGATGAGCGCGTCGATGCTGCCCGGTCGCACGAGGAGCCCGTCGACCTCGTCCGTGACGATCTCGGCGGGACCACCGGCCGAGCTCGCGATCACCGGACGCCCGGCGGCCATCGCCTCGACGACGACCTGCCCGAACCCTTCCTCGACGACGCTCGCGTGGACGGCGACGTCGCATCGCGCGAACTCCGCGGCGACGTCGTCCACCTGGCCGACGAAGTCGACCCGTTCGGCGATCTCGAGCTCGTGGACGAGCTCCCGGAGCCGAGCCTCGTGAGCATCGTCACGGTCGAAGAGCGCGCTCCCGACGAGCCGCAGTCGCGCACCGGGGAGCGTGTACTCCTGCACGATCGACGCGAAGGCCTTGATGACGAGGTCCTGCCCCTTCGATGGCGACAGTCGGCCGACGACGGTGAAGACCGGACCGTCCGGCGGCGCCGGGACCGTGTCGGGGATCGTCACCGGACAGCCCACCACGTGCACCGTGCGCCCGCCCAGCCGTGCCGAGTCCGCAGTGACCCGTGAGTTCGCGACGGCGCTGGTCGACAGCACACGGAGTGCTCCTCGCAGGAGTGCCGTGTTGCGCGGCCCGGCATCGCCGGACCCGAGGACGGCGTGGAGGTGCGCGACGACCGGCAGACCGACGAGACGGCCGGCGACACCGCCGTACAGGTGTGCCTTCGCAGAGTGCGTCGTCACGACGGAGACCTGTCGACGACGGAGGAGCGCGGCCAGCCGCGTCGCGACGCCGAGGACGGCGGAGCCCTTCCGCACGAGCGCAGCCGGTCCGGAGCTGGTCCGTCCCGTGTGCGCCCGGACCGAGGCGCCGAGGGGGACGACGGCGACGTCGACCCCCTTCGCGGCGAGAGCGCCCTCGAGTGGTCCGCGCTCCCCGAGGACCACCAGCGGCCGGATTCGTTCCGCAGCAGCCGTGACACGCAGGACGAAGAGCTCCGCACCCGACAGCTGCGCGGAGTGCGTGATGAACGCGACGACGGGGAGCCCGGTCACGAGTGCATCCACGAACGCACTTCGCGCCGGAAGCGTTCCGATGCGAAACCGTCTGCCGCGGATCGGCAGTCTTCGGGATCGAGCAGGACCGCTCGGTCGACCGCTTCCCTGAGCTCATCGCGGTCGGTGCTCGACAGGTGGACACCGGTCAGCGCGCCGACCGTGTCCCGAGCGCCGCCGTGGACCGAAGCGATCACAGGCGTCCCGAGCGCCATCGCCTCGACGGGGACGATGCCGAAGTCCTCGACGCCGGGGAAGGCGAACACGGCGGCGCGTTCCAGCAGGTGTGCGAGCATCGCGTCCGAGGGGGCGATCACGAAGGTGACGTCGACGGAGGCCAGATCGGCCACCGCTCGGAGGCGTGGCTCGTCGGGCCCGCATCCGGCGAGCACGACAGGGCGGCCGGCAGCAGCACCGGCCGCGATGACGGTCTCGAGCTCCTTGTAGGGAACGAACCGGGACGCACCGAGCACGAAACCGTCCGGCAGACCATCGAGCACCGATCGCTCACTGCCGCTGAGCAACTCAGGCGACGAGACCGCTCGGCGGACCCGGGTGACGTCGACCGGCGGGTGGATCACGGTCGACTCCACTCCCCAGGTCCGTCGCACCCGCTCCTGCACGAAGGCGCTGTTCACGGCGACGTTGCGGAGTCGCTGCGCGCGCCGACGATCGAGCCGTCGCAACGGCGGAGCCGCCACACGCACCGGGAGCGACCGCCCGCGGTGGTCGAGCTCCGGCGTCCACAGGTAGCGAGCCGGGGTGTGCACGTAGGTGAACTGTCGCTCCGGAGCGACGCCGGGGACGACGACATGGTGTGCGAAGAGGTGCGAACTGACCAGGGCCCAGTCGTGCTCACCGAGGGATCTCGCCGCCCGGGACCACACTGCGGGCATGATCGGGAGGGCGGCCGCTTTGTGACGGCGCAGAGCCGTGGCGGCGAGCAGGCTCTCGTGCACCCGGTCGCCGTACCGACCGGGGTCGTCGTTCCACAGTGCGAGCACATCGGCGTCCGGGTACATCCCGGCGAACTCGTCGAGCACCCGCTCCGCTCCGCCGATCCGCTCGATCCACTCGTGGACGAGCAAGCCGTGGCCGGTCATCGAACAGCTCCGGCCATCGACGAGTCGAACCGGACGAGCAACGCGACGAGCTCGTCCACGGCGCGGTCGATGCACGACGCCATGACGGCGAACTCCGTCGGGCCGCCGAGGACGGGGTCCGTGACGTCGTCGTCCGCTGACGTCGAGCCGGAGCCGGATGCGCGCTGGCGGCCGAGGAGCTCGTGTAGCGTGTCCCCGGCGCGGACCGTGTCGGCGTTCCAGGCGTCGAGGACGGGCGCTGCGAGCCGCTGCACCTCCAGCAGCGTGAACGTCCGCCTGAGCGCCGACGGCACGAGGTCGAGCACGGCACCACGCTGCGTCCGCTCCATCGTCAGGACGAGGTCCTGCTCACGCACGATGGACGCCGTGAGCTGCCGAGCGATGTGCCCGTCGAGCGAGCTCGGGGTCCTCAGGTGCGCACCGAGGAGTTCGTGCGCGGCTGCCCCCGCGACCGCTCGGGTACCCGAACTCGAGACGACCGTCGGACGGGCGCCGGCGAGCGTCTCCCAGCGTTCCGCGAAGGCGGCGGCCGCGTACGGCGATCGGCAGATGTTCCCTTCGCAGACGAACAGGATGCGCCGCGCGGTCACCGCGAACCACCATTCGCCCGCTCGCGTCGTGCACGACGGGGGCTCTCGCTGGTCGGTGCAGTGGGCGCGTAGCCGTAGTAGTCCGCGGGCCGCCGCAACCGGCGCACGCGGTTGGCGACGATGCCGAGGACGCGCGCACCGACGGATTCGAGCGTCTCGAGCGCGCGGGCGACGTCGCCTTGCAGCGCCCGACCGTCCACCGACGTGACGAAGAGCACCCCGGTCGCGTGGGCGGCGAGGACGGTGGGGTCGGTGACCGGCAGGACCGGCGGAGCGTCGATCACGACGGCGTCGTACTGCTGCTGCACCGTCTCGAGGAGCATCTCCATCTGACGCGAACCGAGCAGCTCCGCCGGGTTCGGGGGCACTCGTCCCGCAGCGAGGACGTGGAGGCCGTGTGCACCCACCGTCTGCACGGCGTCCTCGAGCTCGACCTGGTGCGTGAGCACCGTCGAGAGGCCGACGCGGCTCTCGATGTCGAGGTACACGCTCGTCGCCGGGCGTCGCATGTCCGCATCCACCAGGAGCACCCGCTGGTCGTTCTGGGCGAGCATCAGCGCGAGGTTCACCGCGGTCGAGGACTTGCCCTCACCGGGGACGGCACTCGTGACGACGACCGTCTGCGTGCCGCCGTCGAGGTTGGTGAACGTCAGGTGCGTGCGCAGCTGTCGGAAGGCTTCGGCACGGCCGGAGTAGACGTTCCCCGTGTCCACCAACGGCTTCGCCGCCGCCTCGTCGTCGAACGGGATCTCGGCGAGGACCGACGAGGCCGTCACCGAACGGATCGTGTCGACGGACCGGACCTTCCGGTCGGCTGTGTCACGGAGGAGCGCGACGCCGATACCGAGCCCGAGCCCGGCGAGGAGCCCGATGGTGAGGTTGACCGGGATCCGTGGCGAGACCGGGACGCTGGGCACGATCGCGTCCTGGTAGACGCTGACCTGGACCAGGGCCGTGCCGTCCGTGTCGGTCCGTTCGATGCTGCCGATGACCTTCGTCAGCTCACGGGCGACCCCGTCGGCGAGCGCTGCTGCCCGCTCCGGATCGGACTGGGTCGCGGCGATCGTGAGGATCACCGTGTCACCGGAGGGCGACGCCTGCACGGCTGCGCGCAACTCGTCGAGCGTCGCGTGCACCCCGGCGGTCTCTGCGGCTGCTTCGAGGACGCGAGGGGACGTCGCGAGTTTCGCGTAGGAGGCGACGCGGGCCGCCGAGAACGCGCTCCCCTGACTGAGGTCGGACGCCGAGGCGCTCCCGCTCACCGACACGAAGAGCGAGGCCTCGGCGCGGAAGAGGGGCGTCTGCAGAAGCGAGAGCACGAGCGCCCCGCCGACGCCGAGCACGGTCAGCGTGGCGATCCACCAGCGCCGACGGCGGACGACGGCGAGGAACTGCGTGAGCGTCATGGGGACTCCCGATCGGTTGAGACAAACTAATATATAGCGTACCATGCAATGCATATCAGCTGAAAGGAAAACATGACCGTCCTCGGAGTGGCTCTCCTGTTGCTGGGCGCGGTGGCCCTGCTCCGTCGCGATCCGCGATGCATCGCCGTCGCACTCGGCGCTGGCGCCGGGCTTCCCGCGACCGCGGGGGTCTCCCTCGGCGGCATCAGCGTCAACCTGTTCGTCCTCGCGTGCGTGTTCGCGGCTGTTGGCTGGGCGACGACCCGGACGCGAACCGTCACCTCGGCGGCGGTGACGTTCCTGGTGGCGTTCGCGGTGTGGAGCACCGCTGCGACACTCCTCGGCCCCTGGGCGTTCCACGGCGTCCCGGTCCTCCTGCCGGAGAACGGGATCGACGAGCAGGTGAAGGCGCCGTCCGCGCTCGCCGTCACCGTCAGCAACCTCGCGCAGCCCGCGTTCCTGTGGGCATCGATGCTCGCGGTGCTCTTCCTCGTGCGGACCGGAACGGCGCGCACTGCCCTCTGGACCGCTGCCTGGACGGGTGTCGGGGGCAGCCTCGTCCGCGGGCTCCTCAAGGCGGTCGGGGCCGACGTCACCGGTCCCGTCCTGGACACGCTCGACATCGACTACAGCGCCCCTGGCGACCCTCGCCTGCGCGGTGTGTTCGCCGAGCCGAGCGAACTCGCGACGTTCTCACTCGGGGTCGCGGTCCTCGCTGTGGTCACCGTCGCCACGACGACAGGTCGCCGGCGCGCCTGGGCAGCGGTGCTCGCGGTCCTCGCCATCGCGGCAATCCTCGCGTCGGCGTCCGGCACGGCGGTCGCCGCGAGCGGGATCGTCCTGGCCGGGCTCCTGGCGGTCGTGCTCCTCCGGTACGTGGCGTCGCAAGGGCGCGGGACGCCGTGGATCGTGCTGAGCGTCATCGTCGTCGCGATCGCCGCACTGGCCGCGGGCGAGCGCCTGCTCGGCCCCGTCCTCGGGATCGTCGACGACAAGATCGGCAGTCAGTCCTACGACTCCAGGACGGCAGCCGATGCGCTCGGCATCCGGGTCCTCTGGGACACCTGGGGTCTCGGCGCGGGCCTCGGGAGCAACCGTTCCTCGTCCTTCGCGGTGACGCTGCTGAGTACCGTGGGCATCCCGGGCGTCCTCCTGTTCGTGTGCGCGATCGGCGCGGTCACCGTCGGCGCCGTCCGTCACCGACGGCTGATCGCCCCGATGGCCGGTCTGCTGGCGCTCCTCGTCGCGAAGTCGATCGCGGCACCCGACCTCTCGACCCCGCTGCTCTGGCTCCTGGTCGCCGCCACACTGCCGGTGGTCCGCACGGAAGCGGCCCGTCACGCCACGTCCACGACGGGCTCGACCGACGTCGAACCGAGACCCGCGACGACGCACGGAAGCGTCCTTCCCCGTCGTACTCCACCGGTGATCCGTCCGAGCGGCCGACGGCACGCTGCCCGGTAGTGTCGACCTCGTGCGATGGAGTCGAGTGAACTGGCCCGCGGTCGGCTACGTGTCGCTCGAGGACTTCGAGGGCGCCACCGAGCACCTGATCCGCCTGCTCGAGGACGCCCCACCACCCGTCGCAGCGCTCGCCACCGTGCGCTGGGTCGACGCCCGGATCGCATCCCTCACCGTCGAGGTGCCCGGCCGACACGGTGGCAGGACGTCTGCCCCCGACGAGGACACCGAGACGTCCGCCGCGGACATTCCCGGGCACGGCACCCCGGACCCGGTGACCGTGCACGCCGAGGTCGTCGTCCGCAACGACGAGGTGCTCGACACTGCGGACGGCCTCTGGCGGCGCTGGAACCACGCCCTGGTCACCCTCCGCCTCGACGACGCCGTGATCGACCCGCCGACCGTCGATCCCGCCGACCTGCTCGCCGGCGACGCGCACATCGCCCGCGGCGAGCTCGAACACGTGGGCGGCCTCGACGCGTGGGAGCTCCGCTTGCTCGTCTCCCCCGTCGGCGAGGTCTCGATCCGCTTCACGGACGCCCGGGTGTCGGTGCGCAGCGTCCCGGAGTCCGTCTACACGGCGCTGGACCAGCGACCGGCGCGCGGTTGGCACGGCCCCGTGCCGGACGGTTGGGTCGAGTACGCCACCGAGGTCGTGCGTGCCGCTTCGTACGGCGACCTGGGCGGGCTGCACCTGGCTGACGACGCGAGCGACGTCGACGACGTCGACCCGCGCTGGGGCTTCGCCCCGCTGCACGCCGCCGCCTGGTTCGACCGGCCCGAGATGCTCGAGGAGCTCCTGCGCCGCGGTGCGTCACTGCAGCTCACCGACACCGAGGGGCGGACGCCGCTGACGCTGGCGATCGACCGCGACGCTCGGCGGGCAGTCGAGGTGCTGACCGGCGCGGGCGCCGACCTGGAGGCACGGGACGCCGACGGCAACACCCCGATCGTCCGCGCTGCGTGGGGTGGCCACGCCGCGATCGTGCGTTCGCTCGCCGGCGCGGGTGCGGACACCAGGGCGTTCGGCTCACGGGGCGCGTCCCTGCTGATCGCCGCGGTCGACTCCGGTGACCTGGACACGGTGCGGTCCGTGCTCGCCCTCGACGTCGACGTGAACGCCGAGGACGACGAGGGCTCGACCGCCACCGCTCGCGCAGAACTGCTCCGCGACCGTGCGGTCGCGGAGCAGTTGGCGCACTACTACTCGGGGAGCTGATCGAGCGGGCGGACTACTCCGCCGTCTCGAGGGCGTTCGCCTGCGCGACCGTGCCGTACCAGCGGGCCGAACCCTTCGGCGTGCGCTCGAACGTCTCGGCGTCCCACGAGACCAGGCCGAAGGTCGGACGGAAGCCGGACGCCCACTCGTAGTTGTCCAGGAGCGACCAGTGCTGGTAACCGAGGACCTCGATGCCGTCGTCGATGCAGCGGTGGATGCCCTCGAGGGCGCCCTGCGTGTACGCGATGCGACGGGAGTCGTCGGCGGTGGCGATGCCGTTCTCGGTGATCATCAGCGGGACACCGCCGGACAGCTCCCACGCGCTGCGCAGCCCGTCGGCCGAGGCCTCGGGGTAGAACTCCCAGCCGGTGAGGGTCGTCTCGACGTCGTCCGCCACGGGCAAGGGGCCGGAAGCGCCGATGAAGGTCCGGGTGTACGCCTGCACGCCGAGGAAGTCGTCGCCGGCAGCGTTCTCGAGGTACCAGTCGTCGCGCGGGTACCCGTACTCGCGGAGCATCGCGTCCGCGCCAGGCTCACCGTTTGACTTGAACGCCTGCGTCGCGACGGTCCAGCCGCTCTGGATGCCCCCCACCTGGGAGAGCACCTCCCGCGAACGCTTGTGGGACTCGAGCAGGGCGTCGGCCACGCCCAGGTCCGGGTTCGGCAGGCCGTACGCCACCAGGTTCGACGCGTCCTCGCCGCCGGCCAGCATCGCCGCGATGTTCGGCTCGTTGATCGTGCAGACGTACCGGACACCGTCGGACACCACGGGCAGCGCGGCTTCGGTGTAGCGGGCGAACAGGTCGGCCGCGTCGGGTGCGCGCCAGAAGCCGTCGCGTTCGAACCAGCGCGGCACCGTGAAGTGCATGAGGGTGACGATCGGCTCGATGCCGAACTCGTGGCACGTCTCGACCATGCGCCGGTAGTGGTCGACCTCGGCGCGGCTGACGAACCCGCGCTCGGGCTCGATGCGCGCCCACTCGATGCTGAACCGGTACGAGTTCAGGCCGAGCTCGGCGGCGATCCGGATGTCCTCGCGGTAGCGGTGGTAGCTGTCCGCGGCGTCGCCGGACGGCTCGACGATGGTGGTGTCGGGCTCGTGCTCGTGCACCCACCAGTTCGAGTTGACGTTGTTGCCCTCGATCTGGTGCGCAGCGGTGGCGGCGCCCCAGAGGAAGCCGTCGGGGAAGTTCAGCGTGGTGATGATGGGTCCTTTCAGTGCTGACTCAGGAAGGCGTCGAAGACGGCAACGGTCCCGAGCGGGTTCTCGATCTGGGGGCCGTGGTAGCTCTCGGCGATCACCTCGTACGACGCACCGAGACGCGAGGCCATGTCCGCCTGCCACGGGATCGGCCAGGCGCCGTCCCAGACGCCGTGCGCGACGAGCAGCGGCAGCCTGGTTGCGCGGAGTTCCTCGGTGGTGTCAGCGCGGTCCTCGAGGATCGCTGCGCCACCGAGCACGCTGAGCACGCTCGTGTGGTCGAAGCGCTCGCGGACCATCCGGGCGTCGTCGGGGAGCTCGGCGTCGGGGCGGCCGGCCCAGAGCGGGTTCTGCGCGTCGAACAACGCACGGTTGGAGCACGTGTCGGCGACGATCGTCTTCTCCGCGGCCTTGCGGTACGACCAGCCGTGCGGGCCGGAGCAGAACATCGTCACGTCGCGGAACGACGTCGGCGAGGCGATCGCCGCGGCACGGACGATCACACCGCCGAGCGAGTGGCCGATGAGGTGGACCGGAGCGCCGTCGTCGAGCAGTTCGGCGACGCGGACGACGTCGGCGGCCTCCTGCTCGAGCGTGTACGCCGTGCGGTCGTCGGGCGAGACCGAGTCGGCCTGTCCACGGCGGCTGATCGCCACCGCCGACCACCCGGCGTCGCGGAGGAGCGGCAGGAACGTGCGCCAGTCCTCCTTCGAGCCGGTGTACCCGGGGACGATGAGCACGACACCCTTCGACACTCCGGACGGCACGATCCGGTACGCGGTGAGCCGTCCGACGGGCAGGTCGATCCCGACGACGTCCACACCGTCCGGCGTCGGCAGATGGCCGAACGCCGGCACCGCCGGGAAGTCGTGCAGCGTGGTCACAGCCGCCCCTCCGCCAGCGTGCGACGCGGGTTCGGCACGGCGTCGAGCAGGGCGATCGTGTACGGGTCCTGCGGGTTCTGCAGCACCTCGGCGGTGCGACCCCGCTCGACCACGGCACCCTCGTGGAGCACCATGATGTCGTCGGTGATGAGGCGCGCGCTGAGCAGGTCGTGCGTGATGTAGAGGAGCGAGACGCCCCACTGCTCGCGCAGGTCCTCGAGCAGGGCGAGCACGCCGGCGCGCAAGGTCACGTCGAGCATCGAGACCGGCTCGTCGGCGATGATCACCTGCGGGTCGGACGCGAGTGCACGGGCGATGACGACGCGCTGCCGCTGCCCACCGGAGAGCTGGTGCGGGAGCTTCTGCGCGAACTGCTCCACCGGGGTCAGGCCCACGGTCTCGAGGAGCTCGAGCACGCGGCGCCGCGCGTCCTGCCCCTTCAGGTCCGTGTAGTTCGCGATCGGGCGGGACAGCGTGTACTCCACGGTGTGCAGCGGGTTGAGCGCCGCGTACGGGTCCTGGAACACCATCTGCACCTCGGACCGGAGGTCCCGCAGGCCGCGCTTGCCCAGGCGTGCGACGTCGAGGTCGCCGAACCGGACAGTGCCGGTCGTCGGCTTCTCGACCCCGGTCAGGAGCTTCGCGATGGTCGACTTGCCCGAACCGGACTGGCCGACCAGGGCGAGCGACTGCCCCGGCTCGAGGGTGAACGACACGTCGCGCACCGCCTGCACGGGCTGCTCGCCGCGACGCGGCGCCGGGTAGGTCTTCACGATGTTCGACACGACGATCGGGTTCTTCGCCGCCGAGCGCTCACGCGACCCGACGGTGCTGAACGACGACGTCGCTTCCTGCCGCTTCTCGCCGGACGTCGCACGCTGCGACCGGTCCGGGAAGCCGGGCAGGGACACGACCTCGGCCCGCGGGTCGGCGTAGTGCGACAGCAGCATCTGCGTGTACTCGTCCTGCGGGTTGCGCAGGAGCTCCTTCGAGCCGCCGTCCTCGACGATGCGGCCCTCGTGCATGACGAGCACTCGCTCGGTGGCCTCGAGCACGATGCCGAGGTCGTGGCTGATCAGGATCGCCGTGAAGCCCTCGGACTGCTGCAGCTCGATGATCGTGTCCATGACGGCGTGCTGGACGAGTACGTCGAGCGCCGTGGTCGGTTCGTCGAACACCATGAGCTGCGGTTCGAGCGACAGGGCCAGGGCGATCGAGACACGCTGCCGCATGCCGCCGGAGAGCTCCCCCGGGAAGCGGGCGAGCATCGACGTCGGCAACTTCACCTTCTCGATGAGCTCCTTCATCCGGGCGTCCCAACGGTCGCGCGACACGTGGCCGTGCGCCTTGAAGATGTCGATGAAGTGGTTCCGGACGGTGCGCACCGGGTTGAGCGCGTTCATGCCGGACTGCAGCACCATCGCGAAGCCGCCCTGGCGCTGCTGCCGGAGCGCTTCCTCGTCGAGGTCACGGATGTCGTGGCCGTTGAAGACGATGCTGCCGCCGTTCGTCCGCGCCGGCGGCTTCTGCAGACGCGTCAGCGCGTAGCCGAGCGTCGACTTGCCGGAACCGGACTCGCCCACCAGGCCGACGAACTCGCCCTTCCGCAAGCTGAACGACACGTGGTCGACCGCCTGGACGGCCGTCTGGCCGGCCGATTCGTACACGACCGACAGGTCGCGGACGTCCAGCAGGACGCCCTGGGCGTCACCACCGTCGGACGGGAGGCCCGTGGCGGCGCCGTCCCGCGCCTCCAGGCCGTCATCTGCGTACGTTCGCGAGCCGCTCATGCGGTCGCCTCCTTGCGCTTCGGGCGCGCGCCTTCGCGCAGCCGCGGGTTGGACACGGCGTCGACGCCGAAGTTGATCAGAGTGAGGCTCATCGCGAGCAGCGCGATGCAGAGGCCGGGCGCGAAGAGCAGGATCCACTGGCCGGTGAGCAGCGCGTTGGAGTTCTGCGCCCAGTAGAGGATCGTGCCCCAGCTGACGATCGACGAGTCGCCGAGCCCGAGGAACTCGAGGCCCGCCTCGGCCAGGATCGCGCTCGTGGCCGCCCCGAAGAACGAGCCGACGATGAGCGAGGTCATGTTCGGCAGGATCTCGCGGAACACGATGCGGGTCGCACCGTCACCGGAGAACTGCGCGGCGGTCACGAAGTCACGGCCACGCAGGGACTGCGTCTGGCTGCGCAGGACGCGCGCGCCCCAGGCCCAGCCGGTGACGACGATGACCGCGATGATGACCGCGATGCCGCCGTTCTGCAGGTACGCCGCGATGACGATCATCAGCGGCAGGCCCGGGATGACCAGGAACAGGTTCACGATGAAGCCGATGACCTCGCCGATCCACCCGCGGACGTAGCCCCAGCTGAGGCCGATCGCGACGGCGACGAGCGTCGACAGGATGCCGGCGACGGCGCCCACCATCACGGAGATCCGAGCACCGTAGATGATCTGGGACAGGACGTCCTCGCCGGCGGCGGTAGTGCCCATCCAGTGGTCGGCGGTCGCGTCGGCGGACCGGGCGAAGCCGTTCTGGCTGGCGCCGTACGGGGCCAGGAGCGGCGCGAAGATCGCGACCAGCACGAACACCGCGAGGATGATGATGCCGATCCGGGCCTTCGAGTTCGACCAGACGACGCCGAACTGGCGGGCGATGCTGCGCCAGCGGCTCGGAGCCGTCTGCTCGTCCTGGGTCCGAACGGCGACGGTTGCGTTGGGGGTGCTCGTGTTGGTCATCGACGCGTCCTCGGGTCCAGGACGCCGTACATGACGTCCACGATGAAGTTGGCGATGAGCACCGACACGGTGATCATCAGGAAGAGGGCCTGCATCAGCGGGTAGTCCTGCCCGATGACGGCGTTGAACAGCAGGTAGCCGATGCCGGGGTAGCCGAAGACCTGCTCGACCAGCACCGAACCGCCGACCACGCCACCGAGTGCCAGGCCGAAGCCGGTCAGGTTCGGCAGGATCGCGTTCCGCGCCGCGTACCGGACGGCCACGGTGCGGCCGCGCAGACCGTTCGCCTCGGCGAAGGTCACGTAGTCGTCACCGAGCGTGTTGATCATCGCGTTGCGCATGCCGATGATCCAGCCACCGAGGCTCGTCACCAGGATCGTGACCGCCGGCAGCACCGCGTGCTGCAGGGCATCGGCTGCGAACGCTCCGTTGAGCCCCGGGGTGGTGGTCGCCGAGTAGGCACCCGTGGTCGGGAACCAGTGCAGCACGTATCCGAGGAAGAACAGCAGGAGCAGGGCGGTCCAGAAGTACGGGAACGTCGACATGAACGACCCCGACAGCGTCGGGAGCGAGTCCAGCCAGGTGCCGCGCTTCCACGCCGCCGCGACGCCGATCAGGGTGCCGAGGACGAACGCGAGGATCGTGACGACGCCGACCAGGATGAGCGTGTACGGCAGGGCCTTCGACACGAGGTCGCCGACGGGCTGCGGGTAGAACGTGTAGCTCACCCCGAAGTCGAGCGTGACGACCTGGTGCAGGTAGTTGACGTACTGGTCCCACAGGTTGCCCGTGGGGACGCCGAGCTGGGCCTCGATGGCCTTCTTGGTGGCTTCGGTGACGGGGCCGTTCTGGCTGAGCTTCGCCAGCGCGGCGTCCGACGGGCTGCCCGGCATCAGGCGTGGGAGCACGAAGTTCAGCGTGACCGCGGCCCAGAGGGTCAGGACGAAGAGGACGAGTTTCTGGAGGATGTACTTCACTTCTGGTCCTCTTGCTGCTTCAGGATCTCCTGGCCGGCTGCGCTGTCCCGGAGCCGGAGCTTCGAGAAGATGAGCAGCGGTGCGGAGTCGTAGTTCTGCGGGGCCATGTACGGGTCCTCGGCGCTGGGCCAACCGACGAACTTGCCGGTGTTGAACAGCCCCCAGAGCCCGCCGTAGTACATGCCGATCACGGGCAGCTCGTCGTACACGATCTCCTGCAGCTGATTGAGGATCTCCTGCTGCTTCGCCGTGTCCGTCGTCGCCTTGTACTCGTCGAGGAGCTTCTGGGTGTCGGCGTTCTTGTAGCGCTCGTAGTTGTTCACCGTCGACTTGCCGACCGGCTGGTAGAAGTCGCTGCTGAGCAGGGAGTTGAACGCCTGGTAGACGTCACCGTTGCCCATGCCGCCCATCGCCATGTCGAAGGTGCCGTTGTTGATGTTCTGCTGGTACCCGGCGGGCTGTGGTGCCTGGATCGTCACCTTCACGCCGATGGCCGTCAGGTCACGACGGACCTCCTGCGCGGCGCGGAGCCAGTCCGAGTAGCCGTTCGCGGTCATGATGGTGATGGACAGCTGCTTGCCGTCCTTCACGATCTTCCCGCCCTGCTCGGTCCAGCCGGACTTCGCGAACGCGGCCTTCGCAGCGTCGACGTCCTGCGTGATCATGCCCTTGTCCGGGATGTCCGGGTTGAGGTACTGCTCCTGGTTCGGCAGGATCAGGCCGGTCTGGCCCGCTGCTGCCAGGTTGCCCTCGGACGCGGTCTCGGCGATGTCGTCACGGTTCAGCGCGAGCGAGATGCCCTTGCGGACGTTGACGTCGTTGTACGGCGCCTTCGTCAGGTTCGGGATGAGGCCGATCACACCACCGGCCGGGAACCACCACTGGTTCGTCTTCGACGCGGCGCCCCAGGTGCCCTTGACGTCCGAGATGAACGAGTACGCCCAGTCGTAGCCGCGGGTGACGGTGTCGAGCTGCGTGTTCGTCGCCGGCAGGATGAGGTGCTTGATGGCGATCTTGTCGGCCTGCCAGTACGTCGGGTTCTTGTCCATCGAGTACTGCTGGTCGGTGTAGTTGCCGAGCACGAACGGACCGGTGCCGACCGGGTTCGGGTCCCGCCAGGTGGTGGGGTCCTTCACACCGCCCCAGTGCTGCTCGCCGAGGATGTACGTCGCGCCGATGATGTTCAGACTCGGCACGTCGTCGCTCTTGAGGTGGAAGACGACGTGGTCGCCGTCCACCTCGATGCTCTTGATGTGCTGCCAGGCGCCCTTGACGTCCATCGCCGGGAACTTCTTGAGCAGGTCGAACGTGAAGACGACGTCCTTCGCGGAGAACGGCGAGCCGTCCGACCACTCGACGCCCTGGCGGATCGTCATGTCGATCGTGCTGGCGTCCGGCTGGCTCCACTTGCTGGCCAGCCACGGGGTGCCCTTGCCGTCGAGGGGGTTGATCTCGATGAGCGGCTCGTACATCCACTTGGAGGCCGTGCGGGCGTTCGCGATGTACGGGTTGAAGTTGCGGTCGAACAGCGGGTTGCCGTGGTCCGCGTTGATGAGCATCGTGTCCTTGCCGATCGTGGGATCGGGTTCGGACCGGACCTGGATGCTGCAGCCCGTGGCCATGAGGGCCACGGCTGCGAGCCCGGCGATCGCCGCGACGAGGCGTCCGCGTCGTCGGGTGCTGCCGGGGCGCGTTCCGGGAGCGCGGGTCCCGGGGTCGCGCTTGCCGCGCGTGCGCTGTGGGGGAAGCGTCATTGCTCGGTCGACCTCCGTGTCGAATCGGTACTGCGCCAATGTATGCGCTTACATCGCGTCGCGCAACACCGGGGTTCCGTGCCGGGGCGGTACGCAGCTGCGGGCGGCAGCAGCGAGGGTCGGAGCGAGGGTCGCTGCGCACGGTGCGCGTTCCGTCGCCGGGCGCGAGGCTGCCCGCTCCGTGCGCGGTTACAGGCCCGCACCGGGCGGTCAACGTCGCACGGGATGAGCAAAGCCGCACGGTGCGGACGCACCGCCGCACCGCTCGCCGCGCCGCTCGTCACAGCGCCGGCGGGCAGCTCTCGCGCAGCAGCACCTCGACCGGCAGCCGGACGGCGCGCGGCGGCCCCTCGCGACGGTCCAGCCGATCGACGATCGCCCGCACCGCCGCACGTCCGAGCTCCCCCATCGGCTGGTGCACCGTGGTGAGCCGCGGCGACGAGAAGCGCCCGGCGTCGATGCCGTCGAACCCGGTGACGACGACGTCCTCGGGCACGCGCAGGCCCCGGGCAGTGGCGGCGTCGAGCACTCCGAGCGCCGACTGGTCGTTCGAGCACACGATGGCCCGGGGCACGTCGTCCGCCAGCAGCGTCGCCGCCAGCTCGCGCGCCCGCGCCCGACCGAAGTCACCGTGCACGACCCGGACCGACGACGCCGGCACCCCGTGGTCCGCCAACGCCGACCGGAAGCCCGTCGAGCGCTCCATGTCGTCCGGCGAGTCGATCGGCCCAGCGACGTACGCGAGCGACCGGATGCCGAGCCGCCCGATCACGTGCGATGCGAGCGTCCGCATGCCGGCGCTGTTGTCCACGCTCACGGAGTCGAACCCGTGCGACCGCCGATCGTCGGCGAGCACCACGACCGGGATCCGACGGGCGACGTGCTCGAGCAGGTCGTCCGGCACGGTCTGCGCGAGCACGGCGAGGCCGTCCACCCGGCCGGCGACGTCGTTGACGATGACGTCGCGCGAGGACCCACGACCGGCGGCCACCATGAGCGCGAGTCCGCGCTGCCAGGCCTCGGTCTCGGCGCCCCGCAGGACCTCGTCGAAGTACAGGTTCGAGGAGAACGGCTGCGTCACGTGTCGGCGGTCGTCGACCACGCGGACGCCCCCGTCGGTGACCAGGTCCGGCCGTTCGTCGGGCACCACGTCGAACCCGGGCAGCAGCAGACCGACGACGCCGGTGCGCTTGCCGGCGAGGGCTCGGGCGTTGCCGGAGGGGACGTAGCCGAGGCTGCGGATCGCCGCCTGGACGCGGTCCCGGGTGCCCTCGCGGACGGCGTCCGGCGTGCGGAGCACGCGCGAGACGGTCGCGATCGAGACGTTCGCGGCACTGGCCACGTCGTAGACCGTGGGAGGTGCGGTACGTGGTGCAGCCAAGCCGTGCCTCCCGTCCGACGTCCGCTGGTGCGCACCGGGGCGGCGCGGCCGCACCATCCTAGGCACGCTCCGTCACGGCACTTCTCCACATGTGACGAAAGCCCTTGCGGCGGCCGGAGCGACCGCGCGACACTGTCACGACCTCAGTACGTCCCGTGAGGAAGCGCACCGGCGGGCAGGATGCCCGCGCACACCACGATGCCCACACGCAGGGGAAGGACACCGACATGTCACAGGCGACACGATCCGGAAGCAAGCTGGCGAACCGCGCGAGCCACGACGAGGCCGAGGTGCGCGACGCGCTCCTCGAGCGAACCGCCGGCGACGGTTCGACGTTCGACCAGCTCGACGCGACGGAGGAGCGCGCGGACCGCCCGTAGCGGGTCACGTCCGACGTCGACCGGGCGACGGCCAGGAGGCGCGGACCGGCACGTGTTGTCGGGTCGCGTCTCAAGCAGGGTCGCGTCCAGGGCCCGGCTCGCGCCACGGCGGACCGGTCTTGCGCCGCGCGCCCCGTCAGGTCACGCGGTTCGCGTCAGCGTTCGGTCGCCCCGACGATCGTCATGCCCGCGCCGCGCAACCGACGGCGTTCCTGGGCGATCCAACCGAGCAACCGGTCGTTCGTCCCGGCGACGTGCGCTGCGACGAGCTCGGCCGCACGGTCGGCGTCGCCGTCGCGCACGGCGTCGATGATGGCGCTGTGCTCGTCCCATGCGGCGTCGCGGGCCTCGGGCGTGCGCACCTCGATCCACCGGGTGCGCTCGAGACGGGTCAGGGCATCGGCGATCGCGTCGGTGACGAACCGGTTGCCGCCGAGCGCCGCCAGGTCGAGGTGGAACGTCGAGCCCATCCGGATGCCGGCCTGCTGGTCGGGCGTCGGGCGCAGGGCGTCGAGGTGCCCGCGGACCTCTGCGAGCTGTTCGGCGCTCGCCCGCTCGACCGCGAGTCGGGCAGCGGCGGGTTCGAGCACGCCCCGGAGTTCGGCGAGCGAGGCGATCTCGTCGAGGTCGATCGGAGTGACCGTCCACGAGCGACCCTCGTGCAGGATGAGGCCCTCGCGCTCGAGTCGCGACAGTGCGGCACGGACGGGGGTCCGCGAGGCGTGGAACCGCGCTTCGAGACCGCGCTCCGAGATACGCTCGCCCGGCGCGATGTCGAGCGTCAGGATCGCGGCACGCAGGTTGTCGTAGAGCTGGGCCGTCTGCGACACCGGGGTTGCATCGGTCGTGTCGGTCACGGCCAACAACTCTAGCGGGGACACCGTCGGAATGGTATACCGTTGTGGTATACCAATTGCTTCCGAGATGAAACGATGCGAGCCACCACGATGACCGCGACCGCCGCACCACCGACGCCCACCACGATCGGCCGCAGAGCGTGGGCGATGCTCGCGCTCGGGGTCGCCGCGCAGGCCGCCGGGACCCTCGTGGTGACGGCTCCCGCGCTGCTCATCCCGTACCTGCACGCGAACGGCACGTCCCTGACCGTCGCAGGCGTGCTCGCCGCAGCACCGACGTTCGGCATGGTCCTGACGCTCATCGCCTGGGGCGCGATCACCGACCGGATCGGTGAACGGATCGTGATCGCCGGCGGACTCGTGCTGACGACCCTCGCGGTGGTCGGGGCCTGGCTCGCCGCGGGTGACCCGGTCCTGCTCGGGCTGGCGTTCCTGCTGGGCGGCATGACGAGCGCGTCGACGAACGCCGCGAGCGGCCGGGTCGTCGTCGGGTGGTTCCCGAAGGAGCGGCGCGGGCTCGCGATGGGCATCCGGCAGATGTCGCAGCCGCTCGGGGTCACGCTCGCGGCGGTCACGGTGCCACAGCTCGCCGAGGGATCCGGGATCCGCGCGGCCCTCGTCCTGCCGATCGTCCTCTGCGCCGTGCTCGCGGTGCTCTGCGCCGTCGGCATCCAGAACCCGCCCCGACCGGCCCGGCACACGGCGCCGGCCGATGCGACGGCGAACCCGTACCGGGCGAGCGGGTTCCTCTGGCGGATCCACGCGGTGTCGATCCTGCTCGTGGTGCCGCAGTTCACGCTGTCGACCTACGGGCTGGTGTGGCTCGTCGGACTGGGCTGGTCGACGGCCGGGGCGGGGCTGCTCGTCGGGGCGTCGCAGTTCGTCGGGGCGATCGGGCGGATCCTGGTCGGGGTGTGGAGCGACTGCGCGGGCTCACGCGTCGGCCCGCTGCGGATCGTCGTCGTGAGCGCCGCCGTCGTGATGGGGCTGCTCGCGCTCGTCGACGTCACGCACCTGGCCGTCGGAGCCGTGTTCCTGGTCATCGCGACGAGCGTCACCGTGGCGGACAACGGCCTGGCCTACACGTCGGTCGCCGAGGCGGCCGGGCCGTTCTGGTCCGGTCGGGCCCTCGGCACGCAGAACACCGGGCAGTTCATCGCGGCGAGCGCCGTCGGTCCGGGCATCGGCGCCCTGGTGACGGCGCTCGGGTTCGCGGCGTCGTTCGGCATCGTGGCCGTGTTGCCACTGCTGGCACTCCCGCTGGTCCCGCGCGCGGACCGGTCGCACGACTGAGCGCCGGACCGGTTCGTTCCTTCCCAGGACGCGTGCGATGCACTGTAGGAACGGGCGTACCTGGTCGAAAGAACTGACCAGGTACGCCCGTTTCGACCAGGTACGCGCGCGCTCCGGCTCAGGCGGGGACCACCGGGCCGACGGGCCAGCGGAGCAGTGCGGCGGCGGGAGCGCCACCGGGCAGCGACGCGGCGTTGACGAGCACGAGCTCGGCGTCGGTCAGCACCGCGGCCCGCACCAGCGTGCACACCGCCGGCACCGCGCCGATGACCGGCGTCCCTGCGGCCTGCTCCGGTGCGGTGGCGACCCACGGCGCCCCGGCGAGCGCGAGCAGCGTCCGGTCGCCGATGGCCACGGCGTCGAGCGCGACGGTCGCGCCCTGGGCCTGCTGCAGTGCTTCGACGACGGGTCCGAGGCCGGTGACGACCTGGTTGTCGCCACGGCCGACGTGCGTGCGGAGGGAGTCCTCGAGGTCGTGACGGCGGGTGGCGACGACGCGGGCCAGCGCGGTCTCGACGTGCTCGACGAACGCCTGCTTCGAGCCGGCGTCGGCACGGGGGTCACCCGGGAACACCGACACGAGTGCACGGGTCTCCGACGAGAGCGCCTTCACCAGCAGCTCGCGCGCGGTGACGTCACCGGCCACGACGACGAGTCCGGGGCGGATCGTCCGCACGGCCTCGTCGACGGCGGCGGCGGTCTCCGACGAGTTCTGCTTCCAGATCTCCTCGGTGTGCTGCTGCCAGTGCGGCTGCTTCCACCCGGTGCCGGCCTTGGCGTAGTGCAGGGTGTCGTTCCGGCCCGCCACCTGCTGCTCGGACGCGTCGGCCGCGACCGGGGCGTGGCCGAGGCGGTAGGCACGGAAGGCCCCGCCCTCCTTGCCGGCGTGGACCACCAGGAACGGCAGGTCGACGGGACGGTGGGCGACGAGCGGAACCAGGTCCGGCACGGCGCCGACGCCGACCGACTCCGATCCGTGCAGCGGCCCGGGCAGGACCTCGCTCAGCACGACCTCGCCGTCGTGCACGAGCACGAACCGGGTGACGGGCGAGGGGACGCCGGGCTCCTGCTCGAACTCGCCGGCGACGGCGTCGACGACCTCGTCGGACGCACCCTGTGCCCGGAGCCCCTCCTCGACACCGCGGAGCTTGAGCGCCGCCTGCCGTCGGGGATCCTCGACGTTGCCGGAGACGTCGGCGTAGGCCCAGGCCCAGCTGCCGCCGCCCTCCAGTCGCTCTCCCAGGATCCGGTGCAGTTCGCTCGTCGCGTTGGTCGACGTCATGGCAGCTCCTCTCGGACGGTTGCCGGAGCCGATGAGCCCCGGCGCTCTCACGTGCGACCACACTCCACCTCGCCACCACCGGGCGTCCACAGTCGGGAGCGAACACCCAGGCGCGGGTCGGGAGGGAACACCCAGGCGCGAAACTGCAACGACGCTCGGTTTTGTGGTTGGCTGAGACGGACCCCGAATCGACGACGAACCGGAGTGCGGCAATGACGCCACGACCACGACCCATCTCCAGACGACAACTCCTGGGCTTCGGCATCGGCACGGCGGCGGCAGGGCTGCTCGCCGGCTGCGCGGTCCCCGGTTCCACCAACGTGAACAAGGCCGCCCTCGTGCCGGCCGCCGCGTCGGGCGAGACCGTCCAGCTCACCTACTGGGCCTGGTTGAAGGACCTGCAGAAGGTCTGCGACGTCTGGAACAAGACGCACCCGGACATCCAGGTGTCGGCGAACTGGATCCCCGGCGGCAACAGCGGCGGGTACCAGAAGATGTACTCCGCGCTGGCGGCCGGCGGCGGTCCGGACATCGGTCAGGTCGAGCTCCGGCAGATCCCCGAGTTCATGCTCGCAAACGGTCTGGTCGACCTCGCCCGCTACGGCGCGAAGGACTTCGAGTCGAAGTACGACGAAGCCGCGTGGGCGCAGGTGTCGTTCGTGGACGGCGTCTACGGCATCCCGCAGGACACCGGCCCCATGGGGTTCTACTACCAGACCGCCCTGCTCGAGCAGGCCGGCGGCGAACCCCCGACGACGTGGGACGAGTGGCGGGACCTGGCCGAGAAGGTCCGGAAGACGGGCAAGCAGAACTACCTCGAGGTGTTCCCGGTCTCGGACGCGTCGCCGTTCGCCGCGTACGCGCAGCAGGCCGGCGCCCGTTGGTTCAAGGTCGACGGTGACGAGTGGGTCGTCGACATGACCGACGACAAGACCCTGATGGTCGCGGACTTCTTCGACGGGGTCATCGACGACGAGCTCGTCGACACCAGCGCCGGTGCGTACTCCCCCGGCTGGTACGCCTCGGCCGCGAGCGGCAAGATCGCCGCGGTCACGAGCGCGAGCTGGGGCGACGCCCTGATCGAGTCGGTGCAGGGTGGCGAGGGCAAGTGGAAGGTCGCCCCCATGCAGAAGTGGGGCGCCGACGGCTTCGGCTCGAGCGCCATCGGCGGTTCGACCGCGGCGGTCCTGGCGAACGCGAAGCACCCGAAGGAGGCGCTCGAGTTCATCACGTGGATGACCACCTCGAAGGAGGGCATCGACGCGATGATCAAGTACTGCGGCATCGGCTGGTCGCCCGCGGTCGACTACATCGGCAAGCAGCGTGAGCAGCCGTCGAAGTGGTTCTCCGGCCAGAACTACAACGAGGACGTCTTCGTGCCGGCCTCGAAGGAGCAGAACATCGACTGGTCGTGGTCCCCCGTGACCCAGTCGGCGTTCACGAGCCTGCAGAACCAGTTCCGCCGGAAGCTCACCTCCGGCCTCAAGCTCTCCGACGCGGTGGAACTCGCCCAGCGGGAGATCGTCCAGTCCTTCAAGGACAAGGGCCTCAGCGTCAGGACGGCACGATGAGCCAGCAGACCAGCACGCGACCCGCCTTCCGCACGAGCACGAAGGCCACGAGTGCGCAGAAGCGCGCCCCGTGGATCCTGCTCGCGCCGTTCCTGGCCCTGTTCCTGCTGACGTTCATCATCCCGATCATCAGCGCACTGTTCCAGTCGTTCACGACCGTCGACCGCGAGGGCCTGTTCGGCGAGGACGGCGTCGTCGGCAAGTTCGCCGGCTTCGACAACTACGCGATCGCCCTGCAGGACTCCGGCTTCGTCGCCTCGATCGGCCGCATGCTGCTCTTCGGCATCGTGCAGGTCCCGGTGATGATCATCGCCTGCACGATCCTGGCGCTGCTGCTCGAGTCGGCGAGCGCCCGTTGGCCGGGCTTCTTCCGCGCGATCTACTTCATGCCGTACGGCGTCCCCGGCGTCATCGCGACGATCCTGTGGTCGTTCCTGTACGTGCCCGGCCTGTCGCCGATCGTGTCCCTGCTGCAGTCGATGGGGCTGCAGCCGGACTTCCTCGGCGCCAACAGCGTGCTCTGGTCGATCGCGAACATCGTCACGTGGACCTACACCGGCTACAACATGCTCATCATCGTGGCGCAGCTGAAGTCCATCCCCGGCGAGGTCTACGAGGCCGCCAAGATGGACGGCGCCGGCCCGTTCCAGGTCGCGTGGCGGATCCAGATCCCGCTCGTCGCGCCGGCCCTGGTGCTCACCACGGTCTTCTCGATCATCGGCACGCTGCAGCTCTTCGCGGAGCCGCAGATCCTGTCGACGGTCGCACCGGCGATCGACACCGAGTACACGCCGAACTACGCCGCGTACACGAACGCGTTCGCGTTCAACGAGTACGGCGTCGCGAGTGCGCAGGCGGTCATCATCGCGCTGGCCGCGTTCATCCTGTCGTTCGCGTTCCTCGCGTTGACGAACCGCGCGCCGAAGGACGAACGCGACCGGCGCAAGCGCGCCAAGCGTGACGGCCTGGAGGCCCGCACCGCGCTCCAGACGCGCGCTGCGGCGGGGAGCACGGTCACCACCACAGCCGACCCGGGCCTCCAGTCCGGTCGCGTCGCGACCACCGAAGGGACTGACCGATGACCAGCGAAGCCATCGAAGCGCCGGCCACGGCGAAGACCGCCGTCCCCGTGGACACCACGTCGATCTCGGCGCACCAGCGCCGCAAGCTCGACCGGTCCCCGCGCTCGCAGATCGTCGTGACGGGCATCCTCGTCATCGTCGCGCTGTACTTCCTCGTCCCGCTGTACTGGGTCGTCATCGCCGCGACGAAGACCACCGGAGCGCTGTTCTCGACGAACGGGTTCTGGTTCGGCGGCGAGTTCGCACTGTGGAGCAACCTGCAGCAGGTGTTCACGTACGACGGCGGCATCTTCGTCCGGTGGATCGCGAACAGCATCCTGTACTCCGGCGTCGGCGCGGTCCTGGCGACCTACTTCGCCGCGGCCGGCGGGTACGCCCTGGCGAAGTACGACTTCAAGGGTCGGCAGTTCGTGTTCGGCACGATCCTCGGCGGCGTGCTCGTGCCGGGGACCGCGACGGCGCTGCCGCTGTTCCTGCTGTTCTCGACGCTCGGCCTGACCGACACCTACTGGAGCGTGCTCATCCCGAGCCTCGTCTCCCCGTTCGGCCTGTTCCTGTGCCGGGTGTACGCCGCGGCGTCGGTGGACACCACGCTGCTCGAACAGGCACGCATCGACGGTGCCGGCGAGCTCCGGATCTTCCACACCGTCGTGCTCCGCCAGATGACCCCGGCTCTGGTGACCGTGTTCCTGTTCCAGGTCGTCGGCATCTGGAACAACTTCTTCCTGCCGCTCATCATGCTGGCAGACCAGAAGCTGTACCCGATCACACTGGGGTTGAACAACTGGCGCTCGCAGGTCGACCGCCTGCCGGAGTTCTACCAGCTCACCACCGGCGGGGTGCTCGTCTCGGTCATCCCGCTCGTCATCGCCATCATCGTCCTGCAGCGCTTCTGGCGCGGGGGCCTCACGGAAGGATCGGTCAAGGGTTGACCAACTCCGCACTCGACGACCTCCACTCCACCTCGCCGGGTTCGGCATCACGGCTCCCTCCGCGGGCCGCGCTCCACACCGACGCACCGTCGCTCTCGCTGAACGGCGACTGGCGCTTCCGGTGGTCGCCGGTCGCATCGGTGTCCGACGCGTTCGCCACCGACGCCGCCGTGGAGGACGACCCCGCGTGGGGCGAGCTCCCGGTGCCGTCGCACTGGGTGCTGCACGGGCACGGGTCGCCGAGCTACACGAACCTGCAGTACCCGTTCCCGATCGACCCGCCGCACCCGCCGGACGAGAACCCCACCGGTGACCACCGGCGCACGTTCGAGCTGCCGGCGTCCTTCGCGGCGGCCGGTCGGGTGCTGCTGCGGTTCGACGGGGTCGAGTCGCACTTCCGGGTGTGGCTGAACGGCACGCTCGTGGGATGGTCGACCGGGTCCCGCCTGGTGACCGAGTTCGACGTGACCGAGATGCTCCGTCCGGGGTCGAACGACCTGGCCGTGCGGGTGCACCAGTGGTCGGCGGCCTCGTACCTCGAGGACCAGGACCAGTGGTGGCTGCCCGGGATCTTCCGCGACGTCACGCTGCTCGCCCGTCCCACGGCGCCGATCGACGACGTGTTCGTTCGGGCTTCGTGGGCTCCGACGCTCGGCACCGCTGCGACGGCCGGGACGGCGGCGGGCGGACGACCGGCGACCGGTAGCGGGACCATCACGTTCCCGACGCTGGACGCCGGCTTCCCGGTGCGGTTCGCGGTGCCCGACCTGGGCGTCGACGTGACCTGGGCGACGGCCGACGACGTCGCGCCGATCGAGGTCGAGGGCGTCGAGCCGTGGAGCGCGGAGCTGCCGAAGCTGTACGACGCCACGCTGTCGACCGGCTCTGCCGCGACCGGGACGGCGGCGGGCGGCGCCGACGGTGGCGAGACCGTCTCGCTCCGGCTCGGCTTCCGCACCGTGTCGATCGAGGGCGACCGGTTCCTGGTGAACGGCGAGCGCGTGGTGTTCCACGGCGTGAACCGCCACGAGACCCACCCCGTGCGCGGCCGCGTCTTCGACGAGGAGCACGCCCGCGCGGACATGGCGCTCATGAAGCGCAACAACGTCAACGCGATCCGCACCTCGCACTACCCGCCGCACCCCCGCGTGCTGGACCTCGCCGACGAGCTCGGCTTCTGGGTGATCCTGGAGACCGACCTCGAGACCCACGGGTTCATCTTCACCGGCTGGGTCGGCAACCCCTCCGACGACCCGGCCTGGGCGGACGCCTACCTCGACCGCGTCGCACGGACCGTCGAGCGGGACAAGAACCACCCGTCCATCGTGATGTGGTCGCTCGGCAACGAGTCCGGCACCGGCCGGAACCTGGCGGCGATGTCGCAGTGGGTGCACGACCGCGACGACGAGCGCCCCGTGCACTACGAGGGCGACTACACGGGCGAGTACACCGACGTGTACTCGCGGATGTACCCGTCACTGCAGGAGACCGAGTCCATCGGTGGCGGCACCCCGACGCCCCTGCTCGGCTGCGGCCCGGCCGAGGCGGCACGGCAGCGCTCGAAGCCGTTCATCCACTGCGAGTACGTGCACGCCATGGGCAACGGGCCCGGCCAGATCGCCGAGTACGAGGCGCTGGTCGACCGGTACCCGCGCCTGCACGGCGGGTTCGTGTGGGAGTGGCGCGACCACGGGCTCCTGGCGCAGACGGCGTCCGGACAGGACTACTACGCCTACGGCGGCGACTTCCACGAGGTCGTGCACGACAGCAACTTCGTGATGGACGGCCTGGTGCTGCCCGACGACTCCCCGACCCCGGGGCTCGCCGAGTTCGCGGCCGTCGTCGCCCCGATCCGCCTGGCGGTGTCGGACACCACGATCCTGGTCGAGAACCGGTACCACTCGGCCTCGACCGCCGGGCTGCGGTTCTGCTGGACCCTGTCGCGGAACGGCGTCGTCGAGGCCTCCGGCCGGTTCGCCGCCGGCGTGGTGGCAGCCCGCGAGTCGGCGACCGTCCCGGTGCCGTCCGAGGTACTCGACGCGGCCACCGCCGAACTCGCACCCGGCGACGAACTCTGGCTCGACCTGACCGCCGAGCTGGCGGGCCCGACCGCGTGGGCCGACACCGGCCACGTCGTCGCACGCACCCAGCGGCTCGTCGCGAGCCGTGTGGCGGACGCACCACGGGCCTCCCGGCAGGGGTGGGACGGCGACCGTCTCGGCGACGGGACGTTCTCGGACCGCGGCGACCTGGTGTCCTGGAAGGGACACGAGGTGGCAGGACCCCGCCTGGAACTCTGGCGCGCCCCGACCGACAACGACCGGTTGGCGTCGCAGGGCGGCTACGAGACGGCGGACCCGGTGCTGACGCACGGTGTCGGAGACCCGGACGCTCCCCCGTCGGCCTCGCGTTGGCGGGACCGTGGACTGGACCGGTTGACCCACCGCCTGGTGTCGGTGACACGGACCGACTCCGGGCTGGAACAGCGGGTGCGGGTGGCGGCGGCGAACAGCGGGTGGGGCCTCGAGGTCACGCACCGCTGGACCCTGACGACCGACGGGCTCGTGCTGCAGACCGACGCGGTGCCGTTCGGAGCGTGGGACGTCACCTGGCCGCGGATCGGGGTGCGGTTCGACCTGCCCGCCGGCTTGGCCGACGAGACGGCCACGTGGTTCGGCACCGGGCCGCTCGAGTCGTACGCCGACTCGTCGCACGCCGCCCGGGTCGGTCGGTTCACCGCTCCGGTGCGGTCGCTCGGGGTCGAGTACTCGCGGCCGCAGGAGACCGGGCACCGGCCGTTGTTGCGGGAGCTGTCGGTCGGGCCGTTCACGGTGTCGACCGTGGGGGCGCACCGTGCGGGCTTCACCCTGTCGCCGTGGACCGCGCAGCAGATCGACCGCGCCGAGCACCCGTACGAGCTGCCGACGTCGGACCACCTGTACCTGTACCTCGACGCGGCGCAGCACGGGCTCGGCAGCCGGGCGTGCGGCCTCGACGTGCTGCCGGAGCACCAGCTCTGGCCGCAGGCGTTCTCGTGGAGCGTGGTGCTGGCGTAGGGGTCGGGTGGGGTCCGGCCCGTCCGCGCCCCGCTGGCGTCGTCGCGCCCCGGCTCTTCGGGGCGCGACGACGGGGGCAGGGCGCAAATCGTCGGCCGCGCGCCGTGCCGCGCCGCGCCGCGACCGCGCTACGCGTCGGCGCTCAGGGCGCGCAGGGCCTCGGGGTCGCTCGCGGTGAGGAAGTCGGTCAGGCGCTCGGGCTCGCCGGGCTCGTCGATCGCCTCGGCCGCACGGCGCAGCGCGAACAGGGCACGGAGCACCCCGCGGTTCGGCTCGTGCGACCACGGCACCGGACCGGCACCGCGCCACCCGGCCTTGCGCAGGGCGTCGAGCCCGCGGTGGTACCCGACACGGGCGTAGGCGTAGGACTCGAGCGCCGCGCCGCGCTCCCAGGCCTCATCGGCGAGCAGGGCCCACGCCAGGCTCGACGACGGGTGCGACACCACCACGCTGGCGATCGGGGTGTCGGCGGCGAGCGCCGCGGTCACCTCGGGTTCGGCGGGCAGCAGGGTCTCGGGGTTCGTCGACGGGTTCGGCAACAGGTTCTCCGGCATGCCCCCAGCCTGTCATCCCTTGCGCGTCCCCGTGGCCGGGATTACCGTGGGAGGCACCTCGTCGTCATCACGAGGCCCCCGGGGCGGGAGACCGACCGGCGGCACGGATGGCGGACATGGGGGTCCCCGACGGAAGAAGACGGATTGCTGTCGATCACCGGTTCTGCTCAGCCCACGCGCTGACACCGTGATCGCGCGCCCCCGTCGGGCGCTCCACCGCTGAAGCGGTGGGTTCGGTGTCGTGCGCCCAGCATCGACACCGGGAGGCATCCCCATGCCCAGCAGTCCATCCGTCGTCCTGCGCGACGTCACCTTCGCCTGGCCCGACGGCACCGTCGCGCTCGACCACCTCACCGCCGCCTTCGGGCGCGGCCGGACCGGCCTGGTCGGGAGGAACGGGGCCGGCAAGTCCACGTTGGTCCGGCTCGCCACCGGCCGGCTCCACCCCACGTCGGGCACCATCTCGACGTCCGGCCCCGTCGACCACCTGCCGCAACGCCTGGCAACCGGGACCGACGACGCCGTCGCCGACCTGCTCGGCATCCGGTCGACGCTCACCGCGCTCCGGGCCGTGCTGTCCGGTGACGCGTCGCCCGAGCACTTCGAGGCGGTCGGCGACGACTGGGACCTCGAGGAGCGGGCCGCCGCGGCGATCGCGAGTGTCGGACTCGACGGCGCCGACCTGGAACGCCCGGTGTCGACGCTGTCCGGCGGGCAGTCCGTACTCGTCGCCGTCGCCGGGGTGCGGTTGCGCGGCCGGCCGATCGCGTTCCTCGACGAACCGACGAACAACCTCGACCGTCGGGCTCGCGGACTCCTGCTCGACCTGGTCGACGACTGGCGCGGCACCCTCGTGGTGGTCAGCCACGACCGGGAGCTCCTCGAGCACGTCGACGAGACGTGCGAGCTCCGCGCCGGTGCGATGACCGTGTTCGGCGGGACGTTCAGCGCGTTCGAGGAGCACCTGGCCGTGCAGCAAGCGGCCGTCGAACGCGAGGTCCGGGTCGCCGAACAGCGACACCGCACCGAGAAGCGGCAGCGCATCGAGGCCGAGACGAAGATCGCCCGGCGCGCCAAGGCCGGCGAGAAGGCGGGCCGCTCGATGCCGAAGATCCTGGCGAACGAGCAGCGGAAGAAGGCACAGGAGACCGCCGGTCGGCTGCGCGTCGGGTACGCGGACGACGAGGCCGCCGCACTCGCCACCAAGCGCGAGGCCGAACTCCGGCTGCGCGACGACGAGTCCATCCACGTGACCCTGCCCGACCCGGACGTGCCGGCGTCACGGCAGATCGCGACCGTCACGGTGCGCGGGCGGGACGTGATCGTGCAGGGGCCGGAGCGGATCGCGGTCACCGGGGACAACGGCGTCGGCAAGTCGACCCTGCTCGAACAGCTCGTCGGGGCGCCGGATGCCCGGGAGCACCCGCTGCCCGACACCGGTGCCGTCGCCCACGTCGAGCGGATCGCGTACCTGCCGCAGCGGAAGGACACCCTCGTCGACACCGCCACGGTGCTCGACAACGTGCGCCGGGACGCTCCGCACGTCCCCGTCGCCGAGGTCCGGAACCGCCTCGCGAAGTTCCTCGTGCGCGGCGATTCCGTCGACCGGCTCGCCGGGGCGCTGTCCGGCGGGGAGCGCTTCCGGGTGGCGTTGGCGAGCCTGGTGCTGGCCGACCCGCCGCCGCAGCTGCTGGTGCTCGACGAGCCGACGAACGACCTCGACCTGACGAGTGTCGACCAGCTCGTCGACGCGCTCAGGGCCTACCGCGGCGCGCTCGTCGTGGTCAGTCACGACGAGACGTTCCTCGACCGGCTCGAACTCGACGCGCGCATCGAGCTGCGGTGAGGAAGCGCCCCCAGCGCCGTCAGTACTGTCAGCGCCGTCGGGTCGGTCGGATCGCGAGCGACTCGACGGTGCCGCGCTCCGGCAGGTCGACGACCGTCCGGACCGCCGCGGCCACGTCCTCCGGCGCCAGGTAGTACGCGGTGTCGTAGTCCTCGCCGAGCTTCTCGGTCAGTGCCCGCTGCATGTCCGAGTCCGTCCGGCCCGGGTGCACGCTCGAGACCCGGACGCCGTTGACCCGTTCTTCTTCTCGCAGGGCATCGGCGAAGGCCCGCAGTGCGAACTTCGACGCCGCGTACACGCCACCGCCGGGGCCGGAGTGGAACCCCGACCCGCTGTTGATCGGCACGACGATGCCCCGTGCCGCCCGGAGCGCCGGGAGCGCCACCCGGGTGAGCTCGGTGACCGCGAACACGTTCGTGGCGAAGACCTGCTCCCACACGGCACGCGGGGTGTCGGCGATGGTCGTGCCCTGCTCGACGCCGGCGGAGTGCACGAGCACGTCGAGCCTGTTCGGCAGCGCCGGCAGGTCCCCCGCGCCGAGGTCGCCGACGAACGGCGCAGCACTCGGCAGCTCGGCGACGAGGGCGTGCACCGCGTCGGCGTTCCGTCCGCCGACGAACACGTGGTGGGTGCGCCCGAGGTCGGTCGCGATCGCGCGGCCGATGCCGCGGGTGGCACCGGTCACCAGGGCGACCGGACGGTTCTGGAGCTGTTCTGTCGTCACGTGGGCCAGCCTACGGAAGCCGGGCCGGGCCTCCCGTCCGGTTCCGGGATCTGTGGAGAACCGTCACTCCGACGGCTGCGGCGACCACCAGGACGGCCACCGCTGCGATGCCCCACGGCGAGCCCGCCAGCGCGGCGACGACCGCCCAGAACACCGCGAGCCCGACGGTCGCGTAGAGGAAGGCCCACGCGACGCACCCCGGCACCATCGCGATCGTGTACCGCCACCACGCCACGCGGGCGAGCCCCGCGGCCGCGTTCATCACCGTCTGCAGCCCGACCACCACGAAGCTCACCGTCACCACCGGCAGGCCCCAGCGTTCGAGGAGGGCGGAACCGCGGCGGATCGCAGGCGAGTGCAGCCAGCCGCCCCAGCGGGAGCGGGACGCACCCGTCACCGCGAGTCGCGCGACCCAGTACGTGGCCTGCGCGCGGCAGAACACGATCACGAAGAGCGCGAGGACGAGCCACCGAAACGGCAGTTCCTCGAGGAAGTCGGGCACGATCGCACCGTAGCGCGCCGAGCCCCACGGACGCCTGGAGTACGTCAGTATCTGGTACATGGAACGTCACTCAGCCTCCGCCGAGCGCATGCGCCTCTTCTACGTCGATGACTCGGGGAGCGCCGAGCACGGCGGGCTGATCGTGTACGCGTGGGGTCGGTCTTCCGGTGGGTGCCGGAGGGCGGGAAGGCGTGGGGTGCCGCGAAGTACGAGACGTACGCCGATCTCGTGGCGATGATCGATCGCGAGCTGGCCGCCGAGGACGCCTTCGGGATCATCACGATGGACGGTGACGACGAGAACTACCGATCGGCGCATCGTGCCCTTCCGCTGGCGACGCGCCGAGTGCTCGAGGACCCGGTGGCACATGACAGCCGTCGGTCGCAGTGGGCGCAGATCGCCGACCTCGTGGCGTACACGGTGAACATCCACCTCAATCGGCACCCACGCAACGCGTTCGGATGGGATTGGTACGACCAGCGCCTGCGGCCCCTGGACCGAAACGGTGCACCGTCGCAAGTACCCGAAGAAACAGCTAGACCCGCCTGATCCACGAGAGTGGGGCGGGTCCGCTGTAGCAGTTTACCGGATTCGGTCAGTCGCCGTCGGCGCCCTGCCGGATCCTGATCCCCTCGAGGACGTCCTGCGCGCGCTTCTCGTCCTGCTTCTCGATCTGGCGGGTGTCGCGCTCGGGGAGCTGGATGTCCTCCTCCGCCCGGATGCCCGCCTGCAGCTGCCGGCCGCGCTCGAGCTCGGCGTCGAACTCGGCGCCGAAGAGCAGCGCGTTGTTCGTGATCCAGATCCACAGCAGGAAGACGATGACCCCACCGAGCGAGCCGTACGTGGCGTTGTAGTTCGAGAAGTTCCCGACGTAGAAGCCGAAGCCGACGCTCGCGATGATCCAGATGAGGAGCGCCAGGATCGACCCGCCGCTGACCCAGGTGAACTTCGGCTGCTTGACGTTCGGCGACCAGTAGTAGAGCACCGCGACCACGACGATCGCGATGATCAGCAGGATCGGCCACTGCACGATGAGGAGCACCGTCGCAGCGACGTCCCCGAGGCCGATGACGTCACCGAAGCTGCGGGCGAGCGGACCGGAGACGAGCGTCAGCAGTCCGAGGACGAGCAGGATGACGGTCGCGAGCGTCACGCCGAGCATCGTCGGGCGGAGCTTCCAGATCGGACGCCCCTCGCGGACGTTGTAGATCCGGTTCATCGCCCGGCCGAAGGCGCCGACGTAGCCGGAGGCCGACCAGAGGGCACCGACAAGACCGACGATGAACGTGACCGGGGCGGCGGGCGAGCGGACGAGTCCCTCGATCGGGTCCTGGAGCAGGTCCGCGACCTGGCCGCCGCCGACGTTGCGGACGACGTCCAGCAGCGACGTGATGGTGTCCGACGGGTTCGACACGAGACCGAGGATCGAGACGATCGCGAGCAGTCCGGGGAAGAGCGCGAGGACCGTGTAGTACGTCAGGCCCGCTGCGAGGTCGGTGCACTGGTCGCTCGAGAACTCGCGCAACGTCTTCTTCAGCGTGTAGACGAGCGTCGGCTTCGTGAGGTCAGTGGGGTTGTCCGGCTTCCGGGAGTCGTCCGGATCCGGCTTCTGCTGTTCCTGCGCCATCGGACTACCCCCGCGCCTTCAGGGCCTGCTTCGACCGCTTCACGGCGGCCTTGCGGTTCTTGTTCGCCCGTCGCTGGACCGCGGCGATGCCGGTCTGCTGCTTCACGCGGGCCTTGTGCGCCGGGTCACGGTCCAGCGCCTGCTCGGCGGCCTTCGCCCGCGCCTTGCGCCCCTTGCGGCCGGACTGTGCCTGCTCCTTCGCCGAGGGGCCGGCGCCGCGCGCGCCCAAGGGCAGCAGCGCGGTGAACGCCGAACTCGCCGGTGGCGTCGCCAGGTGTCCGGCGGGGCGGTTGCGGATCGCGATGCCGGTGATGATCGCCGCGATCCCGGTGAGACCGGTGATGCCCATGGCCACGAGGGGCGTCGGGTCACGGTGCCAGCGCTGGCGGGTCTTCGCGGCTGCGAGCCGTGCCCGCGCCGGGAGGTTCGCACGGCGCTTGAGCTCGGTGACGGTGTCGGTCATGCGCTCACGCGTGCGGACGTTCGCGAGTTCGAGCTCGGGGAGACTGTCCTTGGCCATTCCCCAGTTTCTACACGGTCGGGCCGGGGGCGCGCCCAGATGGCCGCGGTGCGGCCACCCGGTCGGTCTTGCTCCCGCGGCAGTGGACACGACCCCAGGGCGGACGGGAGGCCCGTGGCGGGCCCGCCACGGGCCTCCCGTCCGTCGGTCACGCGTTCAGGACGGGACGACGACGTCCTCGGGTTGGCCGCTGGCAGCCGAACGACCAGCTGCCTCCATGAGTGCGAGGCTGCGCAGGTTGTCGCGGCCGCTCGTCGCCGGTGCCGGGCCGCCCTCGATCGACCGGGCGAATGCCTGCAGCCCGCCCTGGCGGTCGGTGTGCTCGAGCACGGGCAGCTCGACGGGCTCGGCCTCGTCGTCCTGGGTGCGGCGGAGGGTGACCACGTCGCCGTCGACCGCGTTCGGGGCACCGTCGCGGCTGGTGAACCAGAGTTCGCCGTCCTCGCCCTGGATGCTCCACTCGCCGGCCCACGCCGTGCGGGGGCCGCGGCTCAGCCAGCTGCCGCGGTAGCTGACGACCAGCCCACCGTCGAGCTCGATGAGCATCGAGGCGATGGCTTCGTCCTGGTACTTGCTGTACGACGGGTAGGTCGCCTTGGCGAAGACCCGGACGGCCTCCTGTCCGGTGACCATCCGCAGCAGGTCGAAGTGGTGGATCGCCATGTCGTTGATCATGGCGTGCGGGAACTTGTAGTGCGGGTGCTCCTCGAACGCCAGGTCGTTGTCCCACTGGCGGAAGTCGATGTTGATCGCGGAGATCTCGCCGACCACGTCCGCCTCGAGCATCTCCTGGACTGCGCGGGGAGCCGGGTACCAGCGGTAGTTCTGGCTGACCTGCAGCACGAGGCCGAGCTCCTCGGCACGGCGCACGGCGGTGACGGCTTCGTCGGTGGTGTTGGCGAACGGCTTCTCGACCAGGACGTGCTTGCCGGCATCGAGGGCCTCGAGCGCGAGCGGCACGTGGGTGACGGCGGGGGCGGTGATGACGACGGCGTCGGCCTCGACCCCGGCGAGCGCCTCGGTGAGGGACGCGAACGCGGCGGACGCCGGCAGCCCGAGGTCCTGCTGCACGGCGGTCAGCGTCGCCGGCACCGGGTCGACGATCCCGACCACCTCCACTTCGGAGACCTCTGGGATGGCGGTGCGGGCCCAGTTGCCGCCCCACCCTCCGAGACCGACGTGGATGATCCGGACCGTCATGCGTGCACTCCTTCGTGGCTGCCGCGTCACGACTCCCGTGACGCGTCCGTCCAGTCTGTCAGTGCTGCGCGCGGCGGGCGCCGTCGGTGCTGCATTCGGCGGCCGTCGAGGTTCCACGACATGCCGTGTGCGCGGCGCCGAGGTTCCACGGAGCGCGCCCAGCGACGTCGAGATGCCGGGATTTCGGAACCTCGACGGGACGGGACGGTACCTCGACGGGACGGGCGCTCAGTGTGTGAAGGCGTAGGCGATGAGCGCCATCGTCACGATGAACCCCGCCAGGTAGTTGATCCAGAGGAACCGCTTCCACCCGGCGTTCGCGGCCTCGGCCCCCTGGTCCGTGATGTTCCACCACGGCAGCACGTTGAGCGCGTACGGGATCACGACGACGGCGGCGATCGGCCCCGGGAAGGCCGAGAACAGCAGCGCGACACCGGCGACCAGGTACGCGACGAACGCGAGTCGCACGGTCGCCCGCGCACCGATGACGGTGGCGACGGACCCGATGCCGCCGGCCCGGTCGGCCAGGACGTCCTGCACCGCACCGAACGCGTGCGAGGCCACGCCCCACAGGAAGAACGCGACGCAGACGGCGACGAGCTGGCCCGTCCAGTGCGGTCCGGCGAGCGCCAGGCCGTAGATCGCGGGCGAGACGAAGTGCGTCGACGAGGTCAGCGAGTCGAGGAACGGCTTCTCCTTGAACCGCAGGCCCGGCGCCGAGTACGCGATGACGGCGAACACGCTGATCGCGAGGACGAGCCACGACCACGGCCCGTTCCCGCTCACCGCCCCGAGCACGACGAGCGCGACCAGGAACGGCACGTTCGTGACGACGACGGCCCAGAGCGTCGTGCGGTGGACGCTCTTGTCGAGCAGCGCCCCCTCGACGCCGCCCTTGCGCGGGTTGCGCAGGTCGGACTCGTAGTCGAAGACGTCGTTGATGCCGTACATCGCCAGGTTGTAGGGCACCAGGAAGTACACGACGCCGACCAGGAACGCGACGAGCGAGAACCCCCCGCCCCCCTCGACGCCGACCCCGCTGCCGAGCAGGTACGCGGCACCGAACGGGTAGGCGGTGTTCACCCAGCTGATCGGTCGCGACGAGACGAACAGTGCTCGCAGGGTCGACGGCCTGGAGGCGGTGCTGGCGTTCACGGGTTGTCCTCCGGTGGTGCGGTGGTCGGGTCGGGCGCGGGGCGCGGGGTGGCCGGATCGCGCGGGCCCGCCCGGTCGAACAGGACCCACAGGCTCGGCAGCAGCACGATCGCCGCCATCGCGTACGCGAGGTCCTCGACCGGGATCGCCCCGATCTTCGCCCCGCTGATGAGCGAGGGGTCGTAGGCGACGATGCGCAGGGTCACGATGACGTTGTCGAACACGATCGTCATCACGAGCAGCGCGATCCCGGCGACGAGCGACGTGACGAGCGCGACCCGGCGGCCGGGCCCGGGTGCGCGTCCCGCCGCTCGTGCACGGCGCGCGGCCACGATGCCGGCGACGACCGCCACCACCACCACGACGGCGAAGAACGGCAGGGCCAGGAGGGCGTAGGCGCCGGAGCCGGTCACGGACGCCTCCGTCCGAGCGATCGCTGCACGACGGGCCGGACGAAGCCGACCAGGTCCATCGTCGAGTAGCAGAGCAGCAGCAGGAAGAAGAGCTCCTCGAGCGGGACCTCGGGGGCGAGCAGCACGCCGGTCAGCAGGTGCTGCGGGCCGATGAAGAAGATGCCGTACGCGACCCCGGCGACGTCCCACACCATGAAGAAGACGACACCGACGACCATCACCGCAGCCGCACGCCACGGTGCTCGCCAGAAGAACAGCCGGAAGCGGGCGTCGAGCACGGTCATGCCGATCAGCGACACGACCAGGCCGGCGAGGTACAGCCCCGGCATCAGGCGGTGCCGGCCTGGTTCCGCGGGGTGCCGAGCGGCGTCGGCAGCGGCTCGGTGCTCGTGTCGCCGTGGATCCGCTTGAGCAGGACCTCGGCGCTGATCAGGCACATCGGCAGACCGATGCCCGGGATCGTGGACGCCCCGGCGTAGTACAGGCCCTCGACCTTGGCCGACGCGTTCTTCTCGCGGAAGAACGCACTCTGCTTGAGCGTGTGCGCGGGGCCGAGCATCGACCCGTTCCACGCGTTGAGGTCGTCGGCGAAGTCGCGCGGGCCGATCGTCCGGCGCACCCGGATGCGGTCCCGCAGGTCGGGGACGCCCGAACGCTCGGCGACGACGTCGATGGCGCGGTCGGCGATCTGCTCGACCTCGTAGTCACCGGCACCGTCGATCCCGCCCTTGCCGATGGACAGGTCGGCGGGCAGGGGCACCAGGATGAAGAGGTTGCTCGAGCCGCGTGGCGCGACGGACGGGTCGGTCTCCGATGGCGCGCAGACGTAGATCGACGCGGGGTCGGGGACGTGCCGGTCCTTGCCGAAGATCGCGCCGAAGTTCGCCTTCCAGTCCTCGGTGAAGACGAGGGTGTGGTGGAGCAGCCCGGGGGTCGGTCCGTCGATGCCGAGGTAGACGAGCACGGCGCTCGGTCCGGGGTCGCGGGTCTTCCAGTGCTCGGCGCCGTGGGTGCGGTGCTCGCGGTCGAGCAGCTGCATCTCGGTGTGCTGCAGGTCGGCGGCGCTCACGACCAGGTCGGCCGGGGCGGTGTGCTGCACGCCGTCGCGGTCGCGGTGCACGACCCCGGTGGCGACGCCGTCCTCGACGACGATCCGTTCGACCTTCGCGCCGGCGATGATCTTCGCACCCTCGGCACGGGCCACGCGTTCGACCGCGGCGATCACCTCGGTGATGCCGCCCTTCGGGTAGAGCACCCCGTCGGCGAGGTCGAGGTGGCTCATCAGGTGGTACATGCTCGGGGCGGCGTACGGGCTCGTGCCCAGGAAGACGGCCGGGTAGCCCAGGATCTGCCAGAGCCGCCGGTCCTTGACCGCCGAGGCAGCGCGGGACGACAGCGGCTGCAGCAGGAGCCGGGCGAGCTTCGGCAGGCGACGGAGCACGTCGGGGGCGGCGAGCTTCGTGAGGTCCTGGAACGTCGTGTACAGGAACCGGCGGATCGCCATCGCGTAGGTGTCCTCGGCCGAGGCGAGGTACTTCCGGATCCGCTTGCCGGCTCCGGGCTCGACGGACTCGAACAGCGCGATGTTCGCCTCGGCGTCGGCGCGCAGGTCGATCGGCTCGTCGTTGCCCTCGCTGTAGACGCGGTACCCGGGGTCGAGCTTGACCAGGTCGAGTTCGGCGTCGGCCGAGGTACCGAGCAGCTGGAAGAAGTGGTCGAACACCTCGGGCATGAGGTACCACGACGGCCCGGTGTCGAACCGGAAGCCGTCGCGCTCCCACGAACCGGCACGGCCGCCGAGCTGCGACCGCTGCTCGAGCACGGTCACGGCGAAGCCGTCCCGCGCGAGCAGCGCCGCGGACGCCAGTCCGCTGATGCCGCCGCCGATCACGACGGCGCGTCGAGCGGGCACCTTGCGCCGGGTGGTGGCGGCGACGTTCTGCGGACGGGAGGCGCGGGGCGGGGTCATGACGTGCCTCCTGGCTGACGGGTGGCCACCTTCGACCGCACGGGGGTGCGTCCGGCGAGCACCTGTGCGGCCAGGCGTGCCTTCACCGGGTTCGGGACGCGCACGCGCGTCGTCACCAGGCGCGTCGCCGGCGTGCGGGCGATGCGGTCGTTGAGTTCCTGGAACAGGGCGTGCGCGAGCCCGACGGCGTTCCGGGCGTCGGCCGGCAGCAGCCGGATGGTCCGGGCTGCGTGGTCGAGGTCGGCTTGCACGTCGGCGACCAGGCGTTCCTTCGTGGCCTCGTCGAACGAGCGGATGTCGACCCCCGGGAAGTACGAGCGGCCGAGCACCTCGAAGTCGGCGTGCAGGTCGCGCAGGAAGTTGACCTTCTGGAACGCTGCGCCGAGCGCACGGGCTCCCGCGATGAGCTCCGCCTGGTCGAAGGTCGGACGGCCGGCACGGTACACGAACGCTCGCAGGCACATCAGCCCCACGACCTCGGCCGAGCCGTACACGTACGCGTCGAACGAGGCGTCGTCGTGCTCGGTGCGCTCGAGGTCCATCCGCATCGACGCGAAGAACGGCTTGGTGAGCTCCGCGCCGAAGCCCGTGACCCGTGCACTCCGGGCGAACGCGTGCACGACCGGGTTCACCGAGAAGCCGAGGGCGATCGCGCGCTCGGTGTCGGCCTCGAGCTCGTCGAGGACCGTCCGTGCCAGGTCGGGGTCGAGCCCCGCCTCGGTCGCGGGGCCGTCGACGACCTCGTCGGCGACGCGCACCAGCGCGTAGACGTTGCGGATGTGCTCGCGAGTGTCCTTGGCGAGCAACCGGCTCGCCAGGCCGAACGACGTCGAGTAGCGGTCGATGACGACACTCGACGCTGCCTCGGCCGTGGCGTCGTACAGGGGGAGCCGACCGGACGGCGCGCTGCCGGTCCGGGTGGTGTCGGTCGTCACCGGGCGCGCTCCACGAGTTCGGTCACGAGGCCCTCCAGGCGGTCGGCGAGGTCGTACGGCAGTCCGGAGAGCTCGGCACGGGCGAGTGCGACGTGGTCGGCGATCCGGGACTCGGCTGCGGCACGGGCACCGCAGGTGACCAGGGTCGCACGGAGTTCGGCCGCGCGTTCCTCGGTCAGGTCCGGGTCGCCGAGGTAGGGAGCGATGTCCGGCCAGCAGTCGGTCGTGGCCGCGTACGCGATGAGCATGGTCCGCTTGCCCTCGCGCAGGTCCCCCAGCACGCTCTTGCCGGTGGTCGTCTCGTCACCGAACACCCCGAGCAGGTCGTCGACGATCTGGTAGGCGATGCCGATCTCGCGGCCGAAGGCGCCGAGCGCGGTGACGACGGTCTCGGGCGCGCCGGCGAGCACGGCTCCGGACTGCAGCGGCGCCTCGAACGAGTACACGCTCGTCTTCGCCCGCTCCATCGCCAGGACCTCGTCCACCGTCGGCATCACGCCCAGGGCCAGGTCGACGTCGGTCATCTCACCGGCGGCGCTGGCGAACACGGCTTCGTCGAGCAGTTCGAGCAGACGCCCACGACGCTCGCCCGTCACACCAGAGGACTCGATGAACCGCGGTGCGCCGGAGAGCGCGAGGTCGCCCGCGATCACGGCGGCGCTCATCCCGCGGTGCTCGGCGGTCGGCAGCGGCAGCCCACCGGTGGTGCCGGCGTCGCGGTAGGAGCCCGCGACGTTCGGCTGGCCGCGGCGCGCCCAGTCGCGGTCGATCACGTCGTCGTGCACCACCAGCGCGGTGTGCAGGAGTTCGTAGGCAGCTGCGACGTGCGCAGCAGCGTGCACGTCGTCACCGCCGAGGCCGAGGTACGCGGTGAGCACCATGCGCGGCCGGAAGCGCTTGCCGCCCATGCTCGCCTTGCGGAGCACCCGCCAGAGCTCCTCGGACGGACGGCCGTAGCGCGCGGCACGAGCCGAGGACACGACGAAGAAGCGCTCGAGACAGTCGTCGACGAGCGCGAGGTCGATGTGCGCCACGGTGGCCGCTTCCTCGCTCATTGGCCTAACCTATCGGTGCAGATGAGCGCTTTCCCGGAAACCGTGGTCCTGCTGGCCGACGACCGTACCCCGATCGGCACAGCGGACAAGTTCACGGTGCACACAGACCACACGCCCCTCCACCTGGCCTTCTCGTGCCACGTCCGCAACACCGACGGGGACGTCCTGGTGACCCGTCGCGCCCTGTCGAAGAAGACGTGGCCCGGTGTCTGGACGAACACGTTCTGCGGGCACCCCGGCCCCGACGAGTCGTTCGAGGACGCCATCGCCCGCCGGGCATCACGCGAGCTCGGCATCACCGTGCGCGACGTCGAGCTCGTGCTGCCGGACTTCCGGTACCGCGCGGTCGACGCCTCGGGCATCGTCGAGAACGAGGTCTGCCCGGTGTTCCGGGCTGTCACCGACGACCTGCCCGCCCCCGCGGACGACGAGGTCGCCGAGTACGCCTGGGTCTCCGAGGACTCGCTCCGGGCCGCCGTCGCCGGTGCGCCGTTCGGCTGGAGCCCCTGGCTGGGCTGGCAGCTGACCGAGCTCGAGGCCGCGGGGCTGCACATCACGCGCTGATCCGGCGCGGCCGCCTGGGCCGAGACTCGGGCTCAGCGACACTCCTCGTGCCCGCGAGCACGAGAACCGTCGCCCAGGCCGAGTCTCGGTCGAGCGCGGCCGAGCGCTTGGCTCCCTCGTGCGTCCGGAGTATGGTCGGACGTCGGCCACGGTTGTGGCCACGAGGCTGCGCACCGCGGCCGCACGACCAGGAGAAGGGCAGGTGAGGCGCGATGTCGGGTGACCATCCTCGCGCGGGCCGGCAGCCCCTCCCCCTCGCCGCCGCGCCCGTGTCCTAGATCTCCTCCGCCCGCCGCGGTCCGCCCGCGGCATCGCGCCTGCCTGCTCCCGACCACGAGGAGCACGCGCATGGCAATGATCGACAACGCGATCTACGTCGAAGGACGTCGCATCGACTCTCCGTCGACCCTGTCGCTCGGCGCACGCCACGAGGTCGCACGGTGCGACCTGGCGTGGATCGGGCTGCTCCGTCCGGACCCGCACGAGCTCGACGCCGTCGCGACCGAGTTCGACCTGCACGAGAACGCGGTGGAGGACGCCCGCAAGGGGCACCAGCGCGCGAAGCTCGAACGGTACGGCGACACGCTCTTCCTGGTGCTCCGTCCGGCGTGGTTCGACCGCGGCGCGGGCACGGTCGAGTTCGGCGAGGTGCACCTGTTCGTCGGCGACCGGTTCGTGGTGAGCGTCCGGCACGCCGAACGCCCCGACCTCGCGGCGCTCCGCGCCCAGGTCGAGGCCGACCCCGAGTTCCTGGCGCTGGGCTCCGAGGCCGTGACCGCCGCAGTGCTCGACGAGGTCGTGGACGGCTACGCCCCGGTGGTCGAGGTGCTGCAGGACGGCATCGACGCCATCGAGGACCAGCTCTTCGCCGGGCAGGTCGACCCCGGCGTCTCGAAGCGCATCTACCAGCTGCTCAGCGAGGTGCTGTCCTTCCAGCGCGCCACGAAGCCGGTGCCCGCGATGGTGAAGGGCCTGCTCCGCGGGGCCGACAAGTACGGCGTCGACGACGAGGTGCAGCACCGGCTGCGCAACGTGCTCGACCACGCCCTGCGCGTGACGGAGCGGGTCGACTCGTTCCGGTCCCTGCTCGAGAACGCCCTGACGCTGCACGCGACCCTGGTGTCGCAGGAGCAGAACGAGGCGATGCGGCGGATGACCAGCGCGAGCCTGGCGCAGGGCGAGGAGAGCCGGCAGCTCGCCCGCGCTGCACACCGACAGGGCGAAGAGGTCAAGAAGATCTCGTCGTGGGCGGCGATCCTGTTCGCTCCCGGTCTGATCGCCGGCGTCTACGGCATGAACTTCGACCACATGCCCGAGCTGCACTGGCGGTACGGCTACCCGGTCGCGATCCTCGGCATGCTCGCGCTGATGGGTGTGCTGTGGGCGGTCTTCCGCAAGCGCAACTGGCTCTGAGCCGCTGCGATGCTGCGGCCCGGCAAGCCCCCGGGCCGCAGCCTCGAGGACGTTCAGGTGGCGTCGATCCGCCGGACGTGCATAATGATCTGGCCCGGAATGTGAACGTGCACATCGACGTGCCACGGCCCCGGGCGGAAACGAGCAGCAATGGCGTCATCGCGGGCACAGCAACCGCGTTCGCCCAGCATCCGTGACGTCGCACGGATCGCGGGCGTCTCCCACCAGACCGTCTCGCGGGTGCTGAACAACTCCGACGCCATCCGCGACGCCACGCGCGACAAGGTGCTGGCGGCGATGGAGCAGCTGCAGTACCGGCCGAACCGTGCGGCGCGGGCCCTCGTCACGAGCCGGACCCACACCATCGGCGTCCTGACTGCCCGGCGCGCCCACTACGGCCCGGCGGTCGCCCTGCAGGCGATCGAGGACGCAGCGATGCTGCGCGGGTACTCGGTGACGACGGCGAACATCGCCGAGGCGACCGACACCGCCGTGCGCGAGGGGCTCGGGCACCTGCTCGACCTGGACGTCGAGGGCATCGTCGTCATCGCACCACAGCAACGGGTGTTCGACCTGATCGAGGAACTCGGCATCCGCACGCCGTACGTCACGATGCGAGCGAGTGTCGGCGAGGACCCGACGGCCCTGTGGGTCGACCAGATGGAGGGCGCGAGGCTCGCGACCGAGCACCTGCTCGACCTGGGCCACGAGTACATCCGGCACATCGCCGGCCCGCAGGACTGGATCGAGGCGGACGCGCGCATGCAGGGCTTCCTCCGTGCCATGTCGGACCGCGACATGTCCGTCGTCCCCCCGATCCTGGGCGACTGGACGGCGGACTTCGGCTACCACGCCGGCCGCGAACTCCTGCGGTGGCGGGACTGCACCGCGGTGTTCTGCTCCAACGACCAGATGGCCCTGGGCGTCATGCACGCGGCCCGCTCGTACGGGCTCGACGTGCCGGGCGACCTGTCGGTGGTCGGCTACGACGACATCCCCGAGGCGAAGCACTTCTGGCCACCGCTCACCACGGTGCAGGTCGACTTCGCCGAACTCGGGCGACGCTGCGTCGACCTGCTCCTGCCCGGCGACGACGAGCTGCTCCGCCCGATCGACATCGTCCCGCAGCTCGTCGTGCGCGCGTCCACGGGAGCCCCGCGCGGTCGTTGACGCGCCCACGGTCGATCCGCAGGACGCAGGGCGGACCGGCACCGTGCCTCCCGTCCGGGGGACGTTCGTGCGGGATCACGCAGGCCGTTACGAAAACGCGACCAATCCGAATTGACAGCCACACCGGGGCTGTGCGTAAATTACCTCCGTCCAGCCGATGTGACCGTTCACATGAGCGTCACACCAGCGGGGCACCGGACGCGACAACGAAGTCCACGCAGGCCACCTGCGCCCATTCGCTGCCGCAGCAGAACCACCCGAACAACTGCCGCATCGCAGCGGCAGAAGGAGATGCACTGTGGCGTCAACCCCGATCGACACCGGCCTCGAGACCCGGTCGATCACCGCACCCGAGACCATCCTCGAGATGCGCTCGATCACCAAGGAGTTCCCTGGTGTGAAGGCGCTCTCCGACGTCTCCCTCAGCGTCCGCGCCGGCGAGATCCACGCGATCTGCGGCGAGAACGGCGCCGGCAAGTCGACCCTGATGAAGGTCCTCTCGGGCGTCTACCCCTACGGCACCTACAGCGGCGAGATCGTCTACGAGGGCGAAGAGGTCCGCTTCTCGAACATCAAGCAGTCCGAGCAGGCCGGCATCGTCATCATCCACCAGGAGCTGGCGCTCATCCCGGAGCTCTCGATCACCGAGAACCTGTTCCTCGGCAACGAGCCCGGCCGCTTCGGGCGCATCGACTGGACCGCCGCGCAGCTCCGTGCGCAGGACCTGCTCGCCCGCGTCGGCCTCGCCGACGACCCGGACACGCAGATCAAGAACCTCGGTGTCGGCAAGCAGCAGCTCGTCGAGATCGCGAAGGCCCTGCACAAGGACGTCAAGCTCCTCATCCTCGACGAGCCGACCGCCGCGCTCAACGAGAACGACTCGCAGCACCTGCTCGACCTGATCGTCGGGCTGAAGGCCAAGGGCATCGCGAGCATCATCATCAGCCACAAGCTCAACGAGATCGAGCAGATCGCCGACGAGATCACGATCATCCGCGACGGCAAGGCCATCGAGACGCTCAACGTCAAGGCGGACGGAGTCAACGAAGACCGCATCATCCGCGGCATGGTCGGCCGCTCGCTCGAGAGCCGGTTCCCGGACCGCACTCCGAAGATCGGCGAGACCTTCTTCGAGGTCCGCAACTGGACCGTGCAGCACCCGCTCGACTCGTCACGTCTGGTCTGCAAGGGCTCGAACTTCCACGTCCGCCGCGGTGAGATCGTCGGCTTCGCCGGCCTGATGGGCGCCGGACGCACCGAACTCGCGATGAGCCTGTTCGGTCGCTCGTACGGCACCTGGCTCGACGGCCAGATCATCAAGGACGGCCGCGAGATCAAGGTCACGAACGTCCAGCAGGCGATCGAGAACGGCCTCGGCTACGTCTCCGAGGACCGCAAGGCGCTCGGCCTGAACCTGCTCGACACGGTGAAGCGTTCGACGGTCGCCGCCGACCTGCAGAAGATCTCGAAGGTCGGCGTCGTCGACTCGCTCGAGGAGTACTCCGTCGCCGAGAAGTACCGCAAGATGCTCCGCACCAAGGTGCCGAGCGTCGAGGACAACGTCGGCAAGCTGTCCGGTGGCAACCAGCAGAAGGTCGTCCTGTCCAAGTGGATGTTCACCGACCCGGACATCCTGATCCTCGACGAACCCACCCGCGGCATCGACGTGGGCGCGAAGTTCGAGATCTACGGCATCATCCAGCAGCTCGCGGCCGAGGGGAAGGGCATCATCCTCATCTCGTCCGAGCTCCCCGAACTCCTCGGTCTCTCCGACCGGATCTACACCATCTTCGAGGGTCAGATCACCGCTGACCTCCCGGCCGACCAGGCCGATCCCGAATCGCTCATGCGCAGCATGACCTCCGCGCGGAAGGGCGCCACCGCCTCATGAACAACCTGAAACTGCTCTTCGGCAAGGGCAACAGCATCGGCCAGTACGGCATGATCATCGCCCTCATCGTGCTGTTGGTCTTCTTCTCGGTCACGACGAACGGGCTCATCCTCGAGCCGACCAACGTCATCAACCTGTTCCTGCAGTACTCGTACATCCTGATCCTGGCGCTCGGCATGGTCATGGTCATCATCGCGGGGCACATCGACCTGTCGGTGGGTTCGGTCGCAGCGGTCGTCGGCATCGTCGTGGCGCAGTCCATGGCCGTGTGGGACTTCCCGGTGTGGGCCGCCATCATCCTGGGCCTCGTGTGCGGTGCCCTGATCGGTGCGTGGCAGGGCTTCTGGGTCGCGTTCGTGAAGGTCCCGGCCTTCATCGTGACGCTGGCCGGTCAGCTCATCTTCCGTGGTGTGAACCAGATCATCGGCAACTCGACGTCGGTCCCCGTCCCGGACGCCTTCACCCCGATCGGTGCCGGCTTCCTCGGTGACTTCGGCCCCGACTTCGGCTTCAGCAACGGCACGCTCCTCATCGGCCTCGTCACGATCCTGGCGCTCATCATCATCGAGGCCCGAGGCCGTGCCCGCCGCCGGAAGATGCAGGCCGAGGTCCCGCCGCTGTGGGTCTCGATCGTCCGCACCGGCATCCTGGTCGCCGTCACGCTCGTCGCCACGTACCTGTTCGGCGCCGGTCCGGTCGGCACCTCGGTCCCGATCGTCGCGATCATCCTCGGTGTCCTGACCATCGTCTACGGCTTCGTCACGAAGAACACGATCTTCGGTCGCCAGGTCTACGCCGTCGGCGGCAACGCCAACGCGGCCGTCCTGTCCGGCGTCTCGGCACGACGGGTCAACTTCTTCGTCATGATGAACATGTCGATCCTCGCGGCGATCGCGGGCATGGTGTTCGTCGCCTACTCCGGCGCCTCGGGCCCCGCGGACGGCACCGGCTGGGAGCTCGACGCGATCGCCGCCGTGTTCGTCGGTGGTGCTGCGGTCGCCGGTGGCGTCGGCACGATCTCGGGCTCGATCATCGGTGGTCTCGTCATGGCGCTGCTGTCGAACGGTCTGCAGCTCATGGGCCTCGAGTCCAACCAGGTGCAGATCATCCGCGGTCTGGTCCTCCTCGTCGCCGTCGCCTTCGACGTCTACTCGAAGTCGCAGGGTCGTCCGTCCCTGATCGGCGGCATGCTGCGGCAGTTCCAGCGGAAGGACACCGAGCAGAACACGGTGGCCGCCCAGCAGCCGCGGTCCATCGAGGACCAGCCGGACAAGATCACCCTCCCCTGACCCACCCCTCCCGACGACGGGGCTCCGGCCCCGCACCTCCTCAACGAAGAGAAAGCAATCACATGCGCAAGAAGATCGTCGCCGGCCTCAGCCTGGCGCTCATCGCGGGCCTGGCCCTCAGCGGCTGCTCGGCACGCGGCTCGTCCGACGACGCCGGCAGCACCAGCAACATCAAGAAGGGCGACCTCATCGGCGTCGCCCTGCCGGCCAAGACCTCGCAGAACTGGGTCCTGGCGGGTGCAGCCTTCAAGAAGTCCATCGAGGACGCGGGCTTCAAGGCCGACATCCAGTACGCCAACGCCGGCAACCCCGTTCCGGACCAGCAGTCGCAGATCTCGGGCATGATCACCAAGGGCGCCAAGGCCGTCATCATCGGTGCCGCCGATGGTTCGCAGCTGACCGCGCAGGTCAAGTCCGCCAAGGACCGTGGCGCCGTCGTCATCGCCTGGGACCGCAACATCCTGAACACGAAGAACGTCGACTACTACGTGGCGTTCAACAACTTCAAGGTCGGCCAGCTGCAGGCCGAGGCGCTGCTCAAGGGCCTCGAGGAGAAGAAGGGCGACAAGCCGTACAACGTCGAGCTCTTCGCCGGTTCGCCGGACGACGCCAACGCGACCGTGTTCTTCAACGGTGCGATGGACGTCCTGCAGCCGAAGATCGACGACGGCACGATCAAGGTCGTCTCCGGCCAGACCACGTTCCAGAAGGTCGTCACGCAGGGCTGGCTCGCGCAGAAGGCCCAGTCGCGCATGACCGACCTGCTCTCGCAGTACTACACGGGTGACACCGAGCTCGACGGTGTCCTGTCGCCGAACGACACCCTCGCCCGTGCGATCCTCACCGCGACCAAGGCCGCCGGCAAGGACAACCCCGTCGTGACGGGCCAGGACTCGGAGACCGCGTCCATCCCGCTCATCATGAAGGGCACGCAGTACTCGACGATCTTCAAGGACACGTCGAAGGAGGCCCAGGCGGCCGTCGACCTCGTCTCCACCCTGTCGAAGGGCGACAAGCCGGACACGAAGATCGACAAGACGAACAACTACAACGGCAAGAAGACGGTCCCCGCGATCGAGCTCACGCCGGTCCTGGTCACCAAGGACAACGCCGTCGAGGCCTACAAGGGCAACGACACCCTCGAGGAGCTCGCCAAGAAGGGCTGATCTCCCCGGCACCACGGACGGCCCCGTCTCGCTTCGGCGAGTCGGGGCCGTCCTGCGTCGTCGTGGGGCCGCCACGGTCCGGACGGGAGGCACGGGGCACGTCGTGATCCGTGCCTCCCGTCCGCCCGCACGCACGTCCAGTGCCCGCGCGACGCGGCGGGTCAGCGTCCGGTCGCGCGCAACCGCCGCGCCGCCTCCGCCAGGGACGGCACGTCCGTGCGGGCGGTGCCGAAGACCACCGCCCGGGTGGTGTCGAAGTAGCGCCGGGTCAGGCGGTCGCCGAGGTCGGACACGCGGGACCACGGGATGTCCGGTTCGCTCGCGGTGACGGTGCTCGGCAGGACACGGACCGCCTCGCCGATCTCGACCAACCGCATCCGGACGGCGTCGTGCACCAGGTCCTCGGGCAGCCGCTCGTCACTGACGTACCGGCCGATGGCCTCGCACGCGCCGATGACGTCGTCGAGTCGATCGCCGACCAGCCGGCGCGTCACCGGTTCCTCGCTCACAGCGGCACCGCGCGCCGGACGACTTCGGGGCTCATGCCGGCGGCGTCCACGACGTCGACGCGCACGCCGAGCAGTCGTTCCGCCGCGTCCTGTATCCGCATGAGCGCGAAGATGCCGACCCCGGCGTCGACGTCGATCATCAGGTCGACGTCGCTGCCCGGGCCGTCGTCACCGCGGGCGACGCTGCCGAACAGCCGTGGGTTGCGACCACCGAACCGCTCCACGATGGCGACGAGGTCGTGCCGTGCAGCGGCGACGCGTTCGCGCAGCGGCCGTGGTTCCTCGACCGGCAGCAGGTCGATGGACGTGGTGAAGCCCGCGGCCCGGAGCATGCGCTGGAGTGCGGCGAGCGAGGGCTCGCGGCGACCGTTCTCGTACGTGCTGATGACGCTCTGCGTGACGCCCGCGCGCCGGGCGAGCTGCACCTGCGTCAGTTCGGCTCGATCGCGGGCGTCACGGATGAGCGCGGCCGCCGACACCGGGGACGTCGGACGTGGTGCAGCTTCGGACATGCTGCAACGATACACAGAATGCGACATTTCGTCCGCAGGATGACGCGGCGGTGACATCGCGGTGGGGTCGTCGCGGCACGGCAGGCGACCCGGAACGACATCATCGACGTCGCACGACGTCGATGATGTCGTTCCGAGTCGGGTGGACCGCGGTCAGGGGCGGGCAGACACGTCCGCGCGGTGGAAGTTCTGCGCCGAGCGGGACGGAGTCGGCCCACGCTGACCCTGGTACCGCGACTGGTACTCGGCCGAGCCGTACGGCTTGTCGGCGGGACTGGACAGCTGGAAGAAGCACAGCTGCCCGATCTTCATGCCGGGCCAGAGCTTGATCGGCAGCGTCGCGACGTTCGACAGCTCGAGCGTCACGTGGCCGGAGAACCCGGGGTCGATGAACCCCGCGGTCGAGTGGGTCAGCAGGCCGAGGCGCCCGAGGGAGCTCTTGCCCTCGAGCCGCGCGGCGATGTCGTCGGGCAACGTGACGACCTCGAACGTCGAGCCGAGCACGAACTCGCCGGGGTGCAGCACGAACGCCTCGTCCGGGTCGGTCTCGACCAACCGGGTCAGGTCGGGCTGGTCGACCGCCGGGTCGATGTGCGGGTACTTGTGGTTGTCGAACAGCCGGAAGAACTTGTCGAGCCGGACGTCGATGCTCGACGGCTGGACGAGCGAGGCGTCGTGGGGGTCGAGACCGATCCGGCCCTCGGCGAGCTGGGCGGTGATGTCGCGATCGGAGAGCAGCACGCCGTGCAGCCTAGCGGCAGCGGACCCCCGCCGATATGCTGCGAGGCTGTCCGGGGCCGGGCGGCGTCGCACCGCCGGGAGGAACCGACATGACCGCGTACACCGTCCACGAACTCGTGGTCCCCGCCACGATGGACGACGACCCGGGGACCGTGCGGGCGTTCCGCGAGTGGGTCGACGTGCAGAACCGCGCCGAGGTGTCGATCACCGGACTGCCGGAGCTGCTCTGGACGCCCGAGGAACAACTGCCGTACCTGATCGACCCCGACGCGCCCAGCAGACTGTTCCTGGTCCGTGACGACGAGGGGGCCGCGGTGGGGGCCGGCTCGTACGGATCGAAGGCGGTCGCGGACGCCCCGAACTGCTGGATGGCGGTCAGCGTGGCGCCCGAGCACCGGCGCCGTGGCATCGGCACGCTCCTGGCCGAGCACGTCGAAGCGGTCGCGAGGCAGCAGGGCCGCACGCAGTGGAAGACGTACGCCGTGTCACGGCAGGTCGGTCCGGCCGCGGGCCCCGGGTACCTCCGTGCACCGACCGGGTTCGGTGTCGTGCCCGAGGACGACCCCGGAGTACGGTTCCTGACGGGCCGGGGTTGGCGGTTCGGCCAGGTGAACCGGATCAGCCGACTGGAGCTCCCAGCCGGGCCCGATGCCCTCTCCGGCATCCGCGCGGCGGCGACGCGGGCGGCGGCCGACCGGTACCGCGTGCACACCTGGGCCGGACCGACTCCGCGCCTGTGGCAGACGGACGTCGCACTCCTCCTGACCCGGATGAGCACCGATGCCCCGTCCGGCGACATGGCCGAGCCCGAGGACGCCTGGACGGTCGATCGACTCCGGACGCACGAGCAGCACCTCGACGACGGCCCGCGCACGATGCGCACCGTGGCTGTGGAGGACGTTCCGTCCGGCTCACTGGTCGGCTTCACCCAGCTCGCCGTCCCCGGGCCCGTGGTCCAGCCGGTGATGCAGGGCGACACCCTGGTGCTCCGCGAGCACCGCGGACACCGGCTCGGGTGGCTGCTCAAGGTCGTCGGGATCGAGACGATCGAGCGTGACCACCCGGGGCACCCGTCGATCATCACCTTCAACGCCGAGGAGAACCGCCCGATGCTCGACGTGAACGAGGCCGTCGGGTTCGTCGGCGTCGGAAGCGAGGGGATCTGGGAACACCGCCCGGCGTAGGGTTCCCCCATGGCGCGCTCACGGGGGATGGACGGTCTGGTCAGCGACGGGGTCTTCCTGGCCTGGGAAGCGCAGCTGCAGCTCGCCGACCTGTACGACGACCACGAACGCTGGAACGTCGACCTCGCCGCCGGCACCCTGCAGTTCGTCGGGCCGCACCCAGGCGAGTTCCGGATCCAGCTGCTGGGATCGGCCGCACCGGGGCCGCGCAGCTGGCTCTGGGGCTGGGCGAACCCGTCGCAGTACCCCGCGTCGGTCCTCGCTGCCGCGAACGCCACCCGCGCGCTGGGCGAACGGCTCGGCATCCCGGAACTCGTGCAGGGCGAAGTCCCGTTCGGCGAGCACCGGCAGGCCGACGCCGCAGACGCCGGCTACGAGTTCGCGTGGGACATGTCGATCGCGGCACGGCTGGCGACCGGTTCGTGGTTCGGCTTCGGCGGGCACGTGGGCGGGGGCTCCCGCCTCTGGGTGCTGTTCGAGGGCCTGCTGTTCACACCACCGACGGTCCCTCGGATGGTCCGGGTCTTCGGTGAGGGCCTGCAGACGACCGAGGTGCACGACCACCGCCGCGCCGTGGGGAGCTGGGCATCGCTGCGCGGTGTCCCCTGGGACGGGCGCACGCTGACGTTGGCGGACGGGACCATCACGGTCGACTTCGACGACCTGGGCCGGATCCGCGACCTGCAGGGGTCGTCGGCGCGAGCCTGAGGCGGCCGCAGCGCGCGCTGCGGACTGACACCGCTCGCCCAGACCGACCCGCCTACCATGGAGGGTCCGCGGTCTCGCGGACGCACGCGTCCCTGGAACAAGGTTGATGACCGTCACGTCCCCCGCAACCCAGCCTGGAGGCCCGGCGCCGGAATCCGCGCCCGTCACCGCGCGCACGTCCACCGTTGCGACCGTACTGGTCGTCGCCATCCCGCTCGCGGTCGCGTGTTCGCTCCTCGGCCTGACGATCACCGGGGCGTTCACCGCGAACCAGCAGCTGGTGTCCGCCGGCGACGTGGTCGAGTACGGCCTGCCGATCGCCCGCGTGGTGCACGACACCATGGCGGCGCTGACCGTCGGCCTGCTCATCGTCGCCGCGTTCGCGCTGCCGGCGCAGAAGAAGGACCACCGGGCACTCTCGAGCGTGCAGCACCGCGCCACGCGCTGGGCGGCGGCGACCGGATCGATCTGGTTCCTCGCCGCGGCCGTGACCGTCGTGCTGACCGGCGCCAACACCCTCGGCGTCCCGCTCACCAGTCCGGTGTTCGCCCGCAACTTCATGCTGTTCGCGTTCCAGGTCGAGATCGGCCAGGCGCTCGTGGTCTCCGCGGCGGCGATCCTCGTCGCGACCGTGCTCGCCGCGTTCGCCACCCGGGTCACGACGCTCGCCGTCGCCACCGTGTTCGGCCTCTTCGCGCTGCTCCCCCTGGCCCTGTCCGGCCACGCCGCCGGCTCGCTCGAGCACGCCAACGCCGTGAACTCCCTCGCGATCCACCTGATCGGGGTGTGCGTCTGGGCCGGCGGGCTCGTCGCCGTGGTGCTGCTGCGCACCCGCACGAAGGGTGCGACCGGACGGGTGGTCTCCCGGTACTCGACGCTGGCCGGTTGGTCGTTCGGCGCCGTCGCGTTCTCCGGCATCGTCAACGCCTCGCTGCGACTGACCGGCCCGCTCGACCTCGTCACGACCCCGTACGGCGCACTCATCACCGTCAAGGCCGTCATCCTGGTCCTGCTCGGGATCGCCGGCGTCGTGCAGCGCCGCAAGCTGGTGCCCGGGCTGCTCCGCGCGCCGCTCGACCGCCGTCGGTTCACCCGGTTCGCGCTCGCCGAGATCGTGTTCATGGCCGTGGCGATCGGCGTCTCGGTGGCCGTGTCCCGCTCACAGCCGCCGATCCCGCAGACGCCCGAGACCGGTGAGGACACCCGCTCCGGCCTGATCGGGTTCCCGTTCCCGCCGGCCCAGACGATGCACACGTACCTGACGCAGTGGCACATCGACTGGGTGTGGCTCGGGCTCGCCGTCGTCGGTGCCGTCTGGTACCTGCTCGCGGTGCGGAAGCTCCGGAAGCGCGGCGACAAGTGGCCCGTCGGGCGCACCATCGCCTGGGTGATCGGCTGCGCCCTGTTCATCTGGACCACGTCGGCCGGACCGGCCGTGTACGGCATGATCCACTTCTCGTCGCACATGGTCCAGCACATGCTGCTCATGATGTTCGTGCCGCTGCCGCTCGTGCTCGGCGGCCCGGTGCTGCTCGCCATGCGCACCCTGCCGGTCCGCAACGACGGTTCCCGCGGTGCCCGCGAGTGGCTCATGCTCTTCGTGCACTCGCGGTACATGCAGTTCATGGGGAAGCCCGCCGTGGCGGGTGTGATCTTCGCCGGGTCGCTCGTGGTGTTCTACTTCACGCCGGCGTACCAGGCGGCGATGCAGTCGCACGAGTGGCACGTCGCGATGGTCGTCCACTTCATGCTGAGCGGCTACCTGTTCTTCTGGGTGTTCGTCGGCGTCGACCCGGGGCCGAAGCGGCCGGCGTACCCGATCCTGATCATCGCGCTGCTCGCGACGTTGGCCTTCCACGCGTTCTTCGGCGTCGCCGTGATGACCTCGCAGTCGGTGTTCGCGATCGACTGGTTCCACGCACTCGGCCAGACGAACGACGCCGCACTGCTCGACGACCAGCACACCGGCGGCGGCATCGCCTGGGGTGCCTCCGAGCTGCCGATGGTCTTCGTGGCCCTGCTCGTGGTGCGGAACTGGATCCGTACGGACAAGCGCGACGCGAAGCGGCTCGACCGCAAGGCCGAGCGCGACGGCGACGCCGACCTGAAGGCGTACAACGAACGTCTGGCGGCGATCAACGCGACCGACACCGCGCGCCGCGACTGACGCGCGCGTCCGTCAGCGGCTGTTCTGGTCAGTCGCCGTGGACGATGCAGACCGCGTCGAGGTCCAGGGCGGCCTCGAGCGCCGCCGAGATCCCGGACTCCCCGTCGGCCCCCGCGGGGGTGACGGTGTCGACCCACCACAGCGGCGTCGCGATCGTCGGGGCATCCGGCAGGATCCGTTCGACCTCGTCGAACGAGTCGACCCGCCGCACCCCGAGCACGGTGATCACCGGGTGCGTGGCGTCGCGGCAGACCTGCAGCATGGGGCCGTCGTCGAGGGCTCGGACGCCCCAGGACTCGTCGTGCAGGAGCAGCGCCTCGGCGACCTCCCGCGGCTCGACCGGCTGGCGGCAGAGGATGGTGACGTCACGCGGCACCATGACCGCCTGCCACCCGGGCGTCCCGCACGTGTCCGTCGAGCGTGCCCTCGTCGTGGGCGGGGTCGAGGGGCGCTCCGCCGACGAGCTGCAGGAAGCGGTCCTCGTCGATGCGGTCGAGGAAGGACTCGAGGGCTTCCCAGCCGTCCTCGAAGCGGACGATCATCCCGCCGTCGACGACGTCGCTGTCGCTCGCCCCGGACCGGTCCCTTGCCCCGGACCGGGTGCCGAACGTCGCCGTCGTGGTGCGCGGTGGCGGCCAGACCCCGTCGCGGTCCAGGAACTCGGAGGCTTCCGGTCCGACGACGACGGCAAGCGGCGACGGCTCGCCGTGCGACACCGAGCGGATCAGGTGGTCGGCGTCTCCCCGGCGCTGCATCACCACACCGAAGACGGGCACGACCTGGTCCGCGACCTGCTGCACGGCGTCGAACAGGCGGTTCGCGAGCTCCGGGTCGGTGTTCTCCTCGGGCACGGTCAACACGGCGGACATCGTCTCGACGACGACGCCACCGACCAGGTGGGCGGTCATCGTCGCGGAGAAGCCCTCGCCGACGGCGTACGAGGTCGACACCCCGGGTGCCTCGTGCTTGGCGTACTGCGTGACGACCCATCGGTCCCACGGCACGGTGAGCGGTTCGGCGGTGCCCCAGCGGGTGGGACAGGTGCCGACGGTGTGGCACAGGGCCTCGATCGCGGACCCCATGTCCACGGCACGCTCGGCGTGGTGGCGGAGCGTCAGGTCGATGCTGATCTGGCGGACGGAGTCCGCTGCGACGGGGTGCTCGGGCGAGGGCGTGCCGACGAGTTCGGGGCCGCGGTGCACGAAGTCCTCGATGCCCGAGGCTGCTGCACCCGTCCGGCCGTCGCGCAGTGTCCCGTCGAAGTCTGCGACGGCCCACGCGGCACCGTACGCACCGAGCGCGTGCCGCAGGGCGGGGGTGATCGCGGATTCGCGCCCCGTCCGCAGCACGACCATGCGGCCGGCGTCCGCCGAACGGCGGAGCAGCGAGGCGAGCGCGTCCGTCAGCCACACGACCGGCGAGGCGGACTCGACCACGATGGCGGGACCGACCACGTCGTCGATGAGGGGATGCCTGACCATCCGGGTCCTCCTCGGGTTCGTCGGCGCTGGAACTCCCTGGACGGTACACACGACGACGACACCTGTCCGTCAGGCTGGCGTGCTCACAGCGGAGACTCGGGAGGCACGACACACGCCCGACAGGAGGCGTACGGTGCGCGGTCGGCTGGCTTCCAGGCGAGAATCCGCTAGGCTTGCCGAGTCCCGTTCTGCGGGGCGCGCGAGTGTAGTTCAATGGTAGAACTCCAGCTTCCCAAGCTGGTAGCGCGGGTTCGATTCCCGTCACTCGCTCCAACCAGCATCGTGCTGTGGAGTCCAAGCCGGCATCTGTCCTCAAGGCGATCAGGGCCGAGATCATCGCCGGCACGCTCGCCCGTGGCTCCCGGCTGAAGGAAGACGCCCTCGCCGAACGCTTCGGCGTCTCGCGGGTCCCCGTGCGCGAAGCACTCCGGCAGCTCGAGACCGAGGGGTTCGTCGAGTCCGAGAAGTTCAAGGGCGTCCGGGTCGCCGACTCCTCGACCGAGGTGGTCATCGAGCTCATGCAGATCCGCCGGGGGCTCGAGGTGCTCGCCGCCGAGCTCGCCGCGCGTCGCCAGGGTGGCGAGTGCGCCGACCTGCTCCGCGCCGTCGGTCACGAGGAACGGTCCGACCAAGAGGTCGAGGCTGCGCACTCACCGCGGTTCGCGTTCCACGGGCTGGTGGCACACGCCTCGGGGAACAGCCGGCTCGAGAAGTCGGGTGACCTGCTCGAGGCCGTGGTCGAGGGGGCGCTCCCGCAGGACCTCCACCCGGCGGAACTCGGCGAGGTCGTCGCCGGACGCGCACCCGGCCGGACCGGGGACGACGAGGTCACCGTGTTCGACTCGGTCGGGCTCGGCGCCCAGGACCTCGCCGTCGCCGCCGAGGTGATCGACCTCGCACGCGAACGCGGTGTCGGGACGCAGGTCTCCGTCGCCCGGGTCGGGGTGCCGGTTCCCGGCGTGTGACCAGGGTCGAGCGGCAGGGTGCTCCCATGCGCCGTGCTCTCCCCCTGGTCGTCGGCGGCACCGTCGCCGTGCTCGTCCTCGCCGGGTGCTCCGGTGGCGGCCCCGGTGCACCGACCGCGTCGGCCACGTCGTCCGCACGGTCCACGAGCACACCGACGAGCACCCCTGCGACGACGCCGCCGCCGCGGACGGACGCCGCGACCACCGCCGCGGTCCGCCGAGCACTCGCGGGCCTCGAACGCGAGTACGACGCCACGGTCGGCGTCGTCGCAACCGACACCGTCACGGGTGAGACGGTCGCGTACAACGGCGACCGACGCTTCGGCTACGCCTCGACCATCAAGGCGTTCGCCGCGGCACAGTTCCTGCGCTCGGTGCCCGCGGACGCCCGGAACGAGGTCGTGCACTGGACGGCCGCGGACGTCGCCGCTGCCGGGTACTCCCCCGTGACGGAACAGCACGTGGCCGACGGGCTGTCGTACGGGCAGCTGGCCGAGGCCGCCGTCCGGATGAGCGACAACACGGCCCTGAACCTCGTGCTCACGCGCATCGGCGGTCCGAGCGGCCTGGACGCCGCGCTGACCGGGCTCGGCGACACCACCACCGAGGTGGTCCACGGCGAGCCGGACCTCAACACCATCGAGCCGGGCAGCACCGAGGACACCACGACCCCGGCGGCGTTCACCGCAGCCCTGGCGACCGTGCTCGACGGCAGCACCCTGGACCGCGCCGACACCGCGCTGCTGGTCGACTGGATGGGCGGCAACGCGACCGGCGACGCACTCATCCGCGCTGGCGCACCCGACGGCTGGGTCGTGGTCGACAAGTCCGGGGGCGCCGGACCGATCCGGAACGACGTGGCGCGGGTGACCCCGCCCGGCGGCGACCCGATCGTGCTCTCGGTCCTGACCACCCGGAACGACCCCGACGCCGCCTACGACGACACCCTGGTGGCCCGGTCGGCATCAGCGGTGCTCGGCGCGTTCGACCGCTGATCGGCCGCTGATCGACCGGGGCGGCGATCGCCGTTCTGCACCGCGTCACACGGCGTCATGAACGACACCTGTCGGGGACCTCGGGACACTACGCTCGCTCCATGTCCTCCTCCGGATCCCCCGTGGTCGTCGTCGGCGCCGGCATCATCGGGCTGAGCGCCGCGTGGCACCTCGCCGTGCTCGGGCAGCGGGTCCTGCTCCTCGACAGCGGCACGGTCGCCGGGGGCACCACCACCGCGGGCGCCGGGTTCGTCGGCCAGTGGGCAGCCGGGTACGCCTGGTACTGGAACGAGTCCGAGCGCGACGTCGAGCAGTACGGCATCGACTTCTACCGCGACCTCGCCGGCGCCGGCCACGGCCCGACCGGGTACCGGCAGAACGGCAACGTCTGGCTCACCGTCACCGAGCAGGGCCGGGCCGACCACCTGCCGCCGTTCGAGCAGCACCCGCTCCGGCCGGCCGGGGCGCGGACGCTGACACCGGCCGAGGCGGCCGACCTCGTGCCCGGACTCGACCCGGCAGCGGTCACCGCGGGCTTCCTCCATCCGGACGGCATCCAGATCAGTGCGCCGGACACGGCCGCAGCGCTGGTGCACGCCGTGCGTGCGCGGGGCGTCGAGATCCGCGAGCACACGCCGGTCGCCGGTCTGGAGGCCCGTGGGGGCTTCGTCACGGGCGTCCGGACCGCGAACGGCGAGGTCATCGACGCCGCGCGGGTCGTCCTCGCCGCCGGCAGCTGGACGAACGCCCTCCTCGCCCCCTTCGGGCGCGAGCTGCCGACGGTCCGGGTCGTCGCCAGCCGGCTCGTGACGACACCGTTCGGTCTGCCGGGCACCCTGCCGACCCTCATGCTGCCGGAGCTGCACGGCCTGTGGATCCGTGAGCACCGCGGCGGCCTGACGTACGGTGCCGGCCCCGGGTACGAGCCGCTGCACCTCGGCGGTGCGGACCGGAGTGACGAACCCGACCGCCGCCCGGTGCGCACGGACCTGCTCGACGCCATGCGGACGTACCTGCACCCGATCGTCGCCCGGCTGCTCCCCGCCGCCGCGAGCGTGCTCGGGGTCGACGAGACCCCCACGCAGGGCGTCGTCTCGATGACCGCCGACCGGAACTTCATCGTCGGGGCGGTCCCCGAGCTGCACGGGCTCGTGGTGGCCGGTGGCGACAACGAGTCCGGCGTCACGCACGGCCCCGGCCTCGGGCGGATCGCGGCGGAACTGAGCGTCACGGGCACGACCACCCTCGGCGACGCGAGCCGCTACGCCCCGGCACGGTTCCCGGCGGCGGCCCCGACCGAGGCCGAGGTGCTCGCGATGATGCCGGCGCGACGCGAGGCCGACGCCCGACGAGCCGGAGCCGTGGCATGAGCGACGTGCTGAGCAACCGGGCCCCGACGCACGTCGTGATCGGCGGCGGGGTCGTCGGCGCCGCCACGGCGTACGCCCTCACCCGCCGCGGCGAGCGCGTCCTGCTCGTCGAACAGCACGAGCGCGGGCACCACAACGGCTCGTCCCACGGCGCGACCCGGATCTTCCGACAGGGGTACGCCGACCCCGAGTACGTCGCCCTGACCTCCCGCGCCCTGGTGCTGTGGGAAGCGCTCGAGGGCGCTGCGGGCGAGGAGCTCATCGTCCGCACCGGTGCCGTCGACCACGGTCGCGCCGAGGTCGTCGACGCCATCGCCGCCGCACTGACGGACGCCGACATCCCGCACGAGACCCTCAGCCCGGACGCTGCGGCCGCACGCTGGCCGGGGATCGCGTTCGAGGGGCACGTGCTCGCACACGCCACGGCCGGTCGCATCCGGTCCGACCGCGCGATCGAGGCCTTCCTGACCCTGGCCGAGCGGACCGGGCTCGCCGACCTGCGCTTCGACACGCGGGTCAGCGGGCTCGACGACCACGGCGACGACGTGACCGTGACGCTGTCCGACGGGTCCACCCACCGCAGCTCGTCCGTGGTGGCGGCCGTGGGGTCGTGGGCGCCCGCGCTGGTCGGCGACCTGCTCGCCGGACGCGGGGCGGGCCTCCCGGCCATCCGCGTCACCCAGGAGCAGCCCGCGCACTTCCCCAGCCGTCTGCCGGACCAGGCGTGGCCGAGCTTCGTGCACTGGGCTGCCGACGACGACGTCTACGGCCTGCTCACCCCGGGCGAGGGCGTCAAGGTCGGGTTCCACGGCACCGGCCCCGTCGTCGATCCGGACCACCGCGACTTCACGCCCGTGCCGGCCGAGGCCGAGCGGCTGCAGGCCTACGTCGCGCGGTACGTGCCCGGTGTCGACGCATCGGAGCCGACCTTCATCAGCTGCCTGTACGACAACTCCCCCGACGAGGACTTCGTCATCGACCGACGTGGTCCCGTCACCGTCGCGACCGGGTTCTCCGGCCACGGCTTCAAGTTCGCACCGCTGCTCGGCGACATGATCGCCGACCTCGCGACCGGCGGGGCCGCACATCCCCGTTTCTCCCTCTCGAAACCATCCCCCTCAGGAACCCCGTGACGACCCGACTCCTCTCCGCGCTCGCGCTCTCCGCCGCCGTCGCCGCCGTGCTCACCGGCTGCGCCTCGACCGGGGCGTCCACCGACGTCACGGACGGCCTGGTGATCGGGACGACCGATCCCGTCACGTCCCTCGACCCGGCCGGCGCCTGGGACCGCGGCAGCTACACGGTGCAGACACAGCTGTACCAGCACCTGCTCACCTACCCTGCGGGCGGGACCACGACGAGTCCCGAGGTCGCCGAGTCGTGCGACTTCACCGACGGCACCCACTACGTGTGCCGGATCCGCGACGGGCTCACGTTCTCGAACGGTGACGCCCTGACGGCGAAGGACGTCGTGTTCTCGTTCGAGCGCCAGGTCGGCATCGGCTCCGAGAACGGTCCGGGGTCGCTGCTCGCCAACATGGCGTCCGTGGCGGCCGACGGCGACGAGGTCACGTTCACCCTGAAGCAGGCGAACGACCAGACGTTCCCGTACGTCCTGGCGAGCATGGCCGGGGCGATCGTCGACAGCAGTGTGTTCTCGAAGACGAAGGTCCACGCGGACGACGGGGTCGTCGGCTCCGGTCCGTACGCGCTGCAGCAGTCCGCCGACGGCGGGGCGACCATCGCGTTGACGGCGAACAAGGAGTACGACGGCACCGCACCGGAGTCGTCGAGCGTGACGATCAAGCAGTACACGAAGTCCGCCGACCTCAAGCTCGCGGTGCAGGAGGGCGACGCCGACGTGGCGTACCGCCAGCTCACGCCGACCGAGGTCACCTCGTTGTCCGAGGACGACGGCCTGCAGCGGGTCCAGGGCTCGTCGGGCGAGATCCGGTTCCTCGGCTTCAACCTCGACACGATGCCCGGTGACGACACCGCGCAGAAGACCGCGATCCGCCAGGCCGTCGCCGCGACGGTCGACCGCGCGGCGATCGCGAAGGACGTCTACCAGGGCACCTACGCTCCGGCGTACTCGATCGTGCCGTCCGACTTCACCGGCGCGACCGATGCCTTCCAGACGGAGTACGACGGCGCCGACCCCGCGGCCATCCTCGAGGAGGCCGGCGTGCGCACGCCCGTCGCACTGCCGATCGAGTACACGACCGACCACTACGGCTCCGGGTCGGACGACGAGTACGCGCTGATCAAGCAGCAGCTCGAGGACACCGGTCTGTTCACGGTCGACCTGCAGTCGGCGAGCTGGGACACCTACGTCGGGAACGTCGGCAAGGGCGAGTACCCGGTCTTCCAGCTCGGGTTCTTCCAGGACTACCCCGACGCCTCGTCGTACCTGACGCCGGCCTACGGTTCCGAGGACGTCAACCTGCTCGCGAACCACTTCGACGACCGGGCCGTGCAGCAGCTGGTCGCCGCGCAGGCGGTCGAGGCCGACGCGACCGAGCGGACGAAGCAGATCGAGGAGATCCAGCAGGACACCGCCGAGTCCGTGCCGCTCATCCCGTTGCTCGCCGGGCAGGAGAACGTCATCGGGCAGAAGTCGCTCACCGGCCTGACGAAGTCGGTCGACGCCTCTGGCGAGTTCCGCATCTGGGAGATCGGGCGCTCGTGAGCACCGGCGACGCAGCGCAGCAGGCGACCGTGTCCGCTGACCCGCTCCGCGACGCCGTCCGCACCGGGATGCCCGCGGGGCTCGACGAGCTCGCGGCGCTCGTCGCCATCCCGTCCGTCCACGACCCGGCCGTGCAGTCGCTCGACGACTGCCGCCGCGTCGCCGAGCGCGTGCGGGGTGCGTTCGACGGCCTCGGCCTGACCTCGCGCATCGTCACGACGCCGGACGGCTCGCAGGCGGTCCTCGCGACCCACCCCGCGCCGCCCGGCGCCCCGACGGTCCTGCTCTACGCCCACCACGACGTCCAGCCCGCCGGCGACCTCGCAGCGTGGACGAGCGACCCGTGGACCCTGACCGAGCGCCAGGGGCGCCTGTACGGTCGCGGTGCTGCTGACTGCAAGGGCGGGGTCGTCACCCACCTCGTGGCACTGCGGGCCCTACTCGACGTGCACGGCTCGTTCCCGGTCGGGCTCGTCGTGGTCGTCGAGGGGTCCGAGGAACAGGGCACCGACGGGCTCGAGCAGTACGTGTCCACCCACGCAGTGGACTTCGCCGACGTCGACGCAGCCGTCGTGATGGACGCCGGCAACGCCGCCGTCGGGGTCCCCGCGCTCGTGACCACCCTGCGCGGAACGGCGTTCGTCGAGCTGCGCGTCCGAGCGCTGCACGGCAACGTGCACTCGGGGATGTTCGGCGGTGCGGCGCCAGATGCCGTCGCGACCCTGGTGGCCCTGCTCGCCACGCTGCGCGACGACGCCGGGGACACCACCGTCGACGGACTCGAGGCCTCGCAGACCTGGGACGGCCTGCCCTACGACGCCGACCGGTTCGCCGCCGACGCCGGGCTGCTCGACGGCGCGGTGCCGATCGGGTCCGGGGACCCGGCATCCCAGGTCTGGGCACGGCCGGCGCTGACCGTCGTCGGCATCGATGCGCCGGCCGTCGCCGGGTCGTCGCCGTCCGTGCAGGCGACCGCCGGTGCCGCGCTGAACCTCCGGGTCCCGCCGGGTGTCGACCCCGCCGCCGCTGGCGAGCTGCTCGTGGCGCACCTGCTGCGGCGAGCGCCCGCCGGGGTCGAGGTCACCGCGCGGGTCACGGGCACCGGCGACGGCTTCCGGGCGACGGCGGGGCAGTACTCGTCGGCGTTCCGGAGCGCACTGGCATCGGCGTACCGGGTGTCCTCCGTGGGCTCCCTCGGCGGCGGCGGATCGATCCCGCTCTGCGCGACGCTCGAACGGGCGATCCCGGGGGTCGAGGTCATCCTGGCGGGGGTGTCCGAGCCGGCTGCGAACGTGCACGCGCCGGACGAGAGCGTCGATCCGTCCGAGATCGAGCACATGGCCCTGGCCGAGGCGACCTTCCTCGCCGGGCTCGGGTGCGCCCGCGCTTGACGTCACACGACGCCGTCGTCATCGCCGGCCGCACGACGCCGTCGTCATCGCCGGCCGCACGACGCCGTCGTCATCGCACGACGCCCTGAAGTCGGCGAGACGCCCCCGGATGCGGGGGGCGTCTCGCGCACTCGGGGGCGTCTGGCGCAGACGCCGGCGTCAGACGACCGCCGGCGAAGGTCCGGCCCGCGGCTTCCGCCGCGTCCGAACCTGCAGCACCCCCGTCAGCAGCAGCACGACCAGGCCGACCGCGAGCACCACGAGCCCGCCGAGGAACCCGATCACCACGAGCAGCAGGGTCTCGGTGGTCATCCCACCGCCTGCACCGCCGTCTGCCGCCGCCGTGACGGTCCCGGCTCCGGAGTCGGCCGACTGGGCGACCGCTCCGACGCCGTCGACCACGGTGAACGGCACCGCCACGACCGTGCCTGCGTCACCGACGAGCACGACGTGGTGGTCGCCGAGCTCCAGGCCGGTGGTGTCGACCGCGGCGGTGGCCGTGCCGTCCTCGACGGTGAAGTCGTCGCCCTGCACCGGTTCGGAGTAGGTCCACACGCTCCCGCCCTCGTCGTCGCCCGTCCACGGCAGGCGGAGCTCGAGCTGGTCACCGGCGGTGACCTCGTCGGGGATCCCGGCGTCGGCGGCCGCGACGGTGGTGATGTCGCCGGCGTCGATCTTGCGCGCCAGCTCGTCGGAGTCCGCGGCAGGGGCCGTGGGTGGCTCGGCGGCGGCGGGGGCCTTCGCACTGTTCCGGGGCTGGGCGGCGGTGTTCCGCGGCGCAGCGGTCGGCACGGCCGTCGGCGCCGTGTCCGAGGCGTTCGTGATGGTCGGTGCGGTGGCGGCCGGCGGCAGCTGCACGACGGGCGGCTGGATGACCGTGCCGCCGTTGCCACCACCCGTGCTCGGACCGGTCGGCAGGGTGCCGGGGACCGTCTGTCCGGCGAAGTACACCGGCGTGAAGGTCTCGAGCGCGGCGTCGGCGGCGCCGTGTGCGCCGATGGTCAGGACACCGCACTGCACGGCCCCGGACAGGCAGTCGACGCGCTTGGTCGACTGGCCGGTGAACGTGGAGCGCGCGATGACACCACCCTGCGTGAAGCCGGCGTCCTTCGTGCCGCGGAGCTTCGCGGTCGCTGCGGCGCCGGTGCCGGTGTTGTCGGGCCAGGCGACGAAGCCCTGGCCGTCCTGCCCGGTGCCGCCGGAGCCGGGGACGTAGTCGTAGCCCGCGCCGGCCGCTCCCCCGGCGCTCGGGTGCTTCGTGACGTACCCGAACAGCACGTACAGCCCGGAGCCGTTGGTGTTCTTCGTGAAGCCTGAGCCCGTCACGGTGAGCTTCGAGCCCGCCGCGGCGGTCGAGAGTCCGGTGGCCGGCCGCACGTTCGTCGAGGCGCCCCGAGCGTTCTCCGCCCCGGTGATCGACCCGTCCGCACCGACGACGGTCGACCCGCCGCCGCCGTTCCCGCCGCCCGGGTTCGTCGGCGCCTGCACGGTGACGCGCAGGGTCGCGGTGTCCGAGGCGACCCGACCGACGACGGTCGCACCGAGGACGTTCGTGGCGACCGCGCGGTACCGGTCGCCGTCCAGCCCCTCGGTGGCGGTGATGCGGAGTGTGCTGGTCGTCGCGCCGGCAACCGAGGGACCGTCCTGCAGGTCGGCCCAGCCGGACGGGGTGTGCTGCTGCCACTGCACGGTGGGCGTCGGGGTCCCGGTCGTGGTGACCGCGAAGGACACCTGCTGCGGCGTGGCGGGGGTCGTGCTGCCGTCGGTTCCGGTGGTCGCGCCGGTCAGCGTCACGGCGACGTCGGCCGGCTGCTCCGTGATGGTCGGGGTGGTCACGGCCGTGAACGTGCGCAGCCCTTGGTCGGCGGCGTCGGTCGCGGCGTTCACGACGCCGAGCACCGCGCGGCCGTCGGCGGCGACGACGATCGGGTCGCCGGTGTAGGTGGTGCCGGGCGTGTACTCGGCACCCAGCGTGGGCGCGGTGCTGCCGTCGATCGCGTACGCGCGGACGACGTTGCCGGTGTCGGTGCTGCCGGCGGCCGACACCCAGAGGCGCTTCGCGGCCTCGTCGACGGCCAGGTACGCGGCACCGCCCGCCCGGTCGATCGAGGTCGTCACGGCCGGGGTCCCGCGCAGCGACACGGCTCGGAGGGTGGCGTCGCCGTCGTTGCTCCACCACGCCCGGCCCCGGGAGTCGACGACGGTCCCGCCGGCGGCCCCGGACGTCGCGGTGGCGCCGATCGACACGTCGGCGACCGAGGCTCCGGTGTCGAGGGCGACGACGCGGGCGAGAGCGGCGGCCTGGTCGAAGACGACGGCGCGCTTGCCGGTCCAGTCGACGCCGACCGAGGAGATCGTCCCGGTGACCGAGCCGATCAGGGTGGCCGTGCGGGTGACGGCGCGGACGGTTCCGCCAGCGGGGCTGGTGCCGACCTCGGACACCGCACCCGAACCAGAACCGGAACCAGCGCCGGAGTCAGCACCGGAACCAGAACCGGATCCGGCACCCGCCCCGACGGCGGCCACCCGCAGCAGCCCCGCGGACCCGCCGTTCGCGGCCGGGGCGACCTGCGCGACGACCGAGCCGTCGGCGGGGTCGATCGCGAACGCCTTCGCGGCGGGCACCGCGACGGACGGCTTCACGTGCACGACGTCCCGGTACGCGGCGTCCGTGCCGCGCGCGACGACGACCCAGCCCTGGACGTTCGCGCCGGTGCCGCCGAACTCCGCGGCGGGCAACGACGCGGTCGCGACGATGTTCCCGGTCGACGGGTCAACGCTCGGCTTCGAGGTGGCGACACCGGGGTCGATCGGCCCGGCGACGCGCTTGCCGTCGTCGCCCACGACGAAGTAACTTGCCTTGGCGGTTCCGGCAGCCGGTACCTGCACGACGTTCAGGGCGCGCGCGGCGTCCCGCACCACCGTGGTGACCCGGCCGATCGTGCTGTCACCGACCGTGGTCTGCACGCCGGTGCTCACGAGTCCCTGGACGCCGGGGTCGCTGAACCCCTGGTCACCGTCGGCGCCGCCGTCACCGTCCGTCCCCTCGGCAGCCCAGTCGCCCGTCACGGCGACCGAGAGCGGGTCCAGCGCGGTGCCCGCGGCGTAGAACTGGGTCGGGTTGCTGCCGCCGGTGACGTCGGCTGCGAAGGCCGCTGCACCCGCCGCGGTGATCGTGGTGGGCAGACCGGTCCACGAGTACGCCCCGTCGGTGACCGATCGGGTGCCCTTGGTGACGTCGATCGTCGCGAACGCGATGCGCTTCGTCCCCGGGTCGGACGTCGTGGCACCGGTCGTCGGGTCCACCAGCCGCACGTCGACCCCGGCGGTCAGGGTGCCGGTGGTCGGCGTGAGCTCGATCGCCGGGTCGCGCAGCGAGATGACGAACGTGTGTGCCCGGTAGTCGAACACCGCGGCACCGGAACCCGTGACGGTGAGCTTCCGCGTGGCGGTGTCGTAGCTGCCGCCCGATGCGGTGAACCGGAACGTGCCGTCGGCGTTCCTCGACGCACCGCCGGACACCGACTGCCCTGCGGCCGGCACGTAGTTCCGGAACGACTGCTTGAACCCCCAGTCGAGCGTGCCGCCCGTGACGGACGCGCTCGGCCCCGAGGCGGCGGTCGCCGCAGTGGGCACGGTGCCGGCGACGGCCGCGGTCAGGCCGATGATCGCGGCGACGGTGGCGCTGAGCGCGCGGAGGCGACGGGCCGGTCTGGTCTGGGTGTGCATCGGTTCCTCGGATCGGGGTGGTGCGCGTGTGGGAGACGGTGCCCCGGGCGGACCCGGGGCACCGCGTGGGTCACCAGGTGACGGGGACCTGGACCTCGTCGAGGTCGACCGGGTCGTTCGCGACGCCGTGCGCCGAGAACGTCTGGACGAAGCACTCGTACTGCCCGAGGGCCGCGTTGGCGGTCGCGGTCTTCGTGGCGTCGTAGTCGCAGCTGACGGTGGCGGCCGCGTCGCCGGTGTGGTGCGGGTCCGCGGTGTAGGACTTCGCGACGTCGATCGTCGTGGTGAAGCCGCCGCCGGCCGTGAAGGCGCTCTTCGACACCCACTGGGCGGAGCCGAACCAGCCCGAGTTGGTGGCGTAGTCCGCCTGCTTGGGCCCGTAGACGACGTAGACGCCGAAACCGCGCCCCTGCGCGTCCCCGTCGAAGCCGCTGCCGGTGACCGTGACGGTGCCGTCCGAGACGCCGTGGAGCGCCCCCGGGCCGTCGGTCACGACCGAGGCCGGACCGCTGACGGAGAGGCTGGCGCCGTAGTCGTTCGTGACCGCGGTGGCCGCGGACGCGCTGACCGCGGGCAGGACGGCGATGCCGACCGCGGCGACCCCTGCCGCCAGCGTGATCCCGAACGAGCGTGCGATTCGTGTCATGTTCGTGTTTCCCTCTCGATGTGGGCGCCCACTGTGAGCACCCGGGTCCGGTGGTCCTCCGGCGCGACGTCGGTCGCGGCGCGTCGTGCGGCACGGCGGGAGTGCACGATCGCGAAGACGACGAGCGCAGCGACGGCCACGACGAGCGCGGACAGGCCGCCGAGCACGATCCGCAGAACGCCCGGGTCGATCCCGCCTGACGAGCCGTCGGCAGCTGCCGCCACCGCCGAGGGCGTCGACCCGGCCGGCGCGGTGGCGGACGCCGATGCGGTCGGCTCCGCGGTGGCACTCGGCTTCGCGGAGCGCGCGGACGGCTTCGTGGTCGCGCGGATGTCGGCGCTCGCCTCGGATCTCGGCTCGGCGGCCGGACGGGAGGCACTGCCCGCGTCCGTCGTGTCGGCCTGCGCCTGCCCGGTGGTCGCCCTGGTGCCGCCACCGGCCAGCGTGCCGCCGCTGCCGTACAGGTTCTGCACCGAGACGGGTGTGAACGACTCGTTGTTCGCGTTCGCGACGCCGTGCGCGCCGATCGTGATGATCCCGCACTGCACGACCCTGCAGTCGACGGTCTTCGCGGCGCCGTTCCGGTCGAGCGCCTGGAACGTCGAACCGGGGACCTTGAGGGTCGCGGACCAGGTGCCCGTGGCGGAGTCGACCGTGCCGCCGTTCGCCGCCGATGCGGTGGTGCTGCCCTCGAAGGCCACGAAGTCGAGGTACCCGGTGGGGTTCGACTCGTCGTCGGGCACGTAGCTGTAGTCCGCGCCCGTCGCCCCGCCCTTGCTCGGCTGCCAGGTGCCGTTCACGGTGCCGAACGCCACGTAGATGCCGCCGTACCCGTTCTTGATGCCCTGGAACCCGGAGCCGCGCAGGCGCAGCGTCGTCAGGTACGTCGAGTCGACCTGGTTCGTGACCTCGGGGTGCCCCTCGATCGCGACGCTGACACGGCCGGCTGCCGATGCTGGGACGACGCCCACCAGGGCGGCGCCACCGGCACCGAGCGCGACGAGCAGTCCGGCGAGCGCGAGCCGCAGCGGGCGGGTGCGGGTGGTCACGAGGAGGCCTCCTGGAGGGTTCGGGACGGCACGACGACGGGCGTGCCGGTGTTCGGGTCGGGCACGACGGTGACCGGGTGCCGGTAGACGGTGCCGATGCGGTCGGCGGTCAGCACGTCTGTGGGGGTGCCGTCGGCGACGATCCGGCCGCCGGCGAGCATGGCGACGCGGTCGGCGTACGCCCCCGCGAGGCTGAGGTCGTGGAGCACCACGACGACCGCGCCACCGGCCCGGGCGTGCGCACGGGCGACGGCCAGCACGGCCTCCTGGTGTCGCAGGTCGAGGGCGGCGGTCGGTTCGTCGAGCAGCAGCACCGGGGTCGACTGCGCCAGGACCCGGGCGAACGAGGCCCGGGCGCGCTCCCCGCCCGACAGCGAGGGGAACGCCTGGTCGATCCGGTCGGCGAGTTCGACCTGGTCGAGCACCCGCGCGACCACGGTGTCGTCGTCGACCGCGCGCGGGGTCCCCCGCCACGGCGCCCGGCCCATCCGGACGACCTCGCCGACGCGGAACCCGAAGGCCACGGCGGTGTCCTGCTCGAGCACGGCACGCCGACGAGCGGTGGCGAGCGGTGCTTCGCCGCCGGTGCGCACGCCGTCGATCGCGATCGTGCCGCTGTGGGCGAGGTCACCGGCGATCGCCCGGAGCAGGGTCGACTTGCCGGCACCGTTCGGACCGACGAGCGCCAGGACCTCGCCCGCGCGCACCGTCAGGTCGACGTCGGCGAGCAGCGGTCGACCGTCGATGACGACGCCGATCCCGGACACGACCACAGCGCCGACAGCGCTCGTCTCCGTCATGCCCAGCCCCCCGACCGTCGGCGCGCGCGGCGCAGGAGCCAGAAGAAGAAGGGTCCGCCGACGAGCGAGGTCAGCATGCCGATCGGCAGGTCCGCGTACGGCACCAGGGTGCGCGCGAGCAGGTCGGCGATCGTCAGGAGCAGGGCGCCGCCGAGCGTCGAGACCAGCAGCAGCGGACCGTGCGCCGGGCCGATGACCATCCGCATCAGGTGCGGGACGACCAGCCCGACGAACGCGATGATGCCGGCGAACGCGACCGCTGCGCCGACGAGCAGGGCGACCACGACGATCGCGACGACCCGGACGGCCTCGACCCGCACCCCGACGTGCCGCGCGGCCCGGTCGCCGAGGGCGAGCAGGTCGAGCGAGCGCGTCAGCACGACGGCGCCGACGAGCCCCGCACCGATGACGGGGGCGATCGCTGCGGCCTGGTCCCACATGGAGCCGTTCAGCGACCCGAGCTGCCAGAACACGATCTGCTCGCGCGCCTGCTGGTCGCCGAGGAAGGTCAGGAAGGCGAGCCCCGCCCCGGTGAACGCGTTCACGGCGATGCCGGTGAGCAGGAGCGTGACGACCTCGGTGCGGCCACCGGCACGGGACAGCCCGTAGACGAGCAGCGTCGCGACCAGGCCCGCGGCGAAGGCCATCAGCGGCGTCGTCCAGTACCCGGCGAACTGCAGCCCGAACACGATCGAGGCGCAGGCCCCGAACGCCGCGCCACCGGACACCCCGACGACGCCGGGGTCGGCCAGGGGGTTCGCGAACACGGCCTGCATGAGCACACCGGCTGCGGCGAGCGCGGCTCCGATCAGCAGCGCCATCACCACCCGCGGGAACCGGATCGTCCACAGCGCCTGGGTGACGAGGTCGTCGGCGGGACCGTCCACGGGCAGGCCGAGCGACCGGCCCACGGTCCGGAGCACCTCGGCGGGCGAGATCCCGAGCTGCCCGACGCTCGCCGACACCAGCGTCGCGACGACGAGTGCCACCACGAGCCCGGTGGTGAGGAGCGCGATGCGGCCGACCCGCGACCTGGACGTGACCGCCGGTGCGGCGGGGACGCGCGTGGCGGGCGCGATCCGTTCCTCCCGGACGGTCACGAGGGGTCCGCCGGACCGTAGATCGCCGCTGCCAACGCGGCCACGATCCCGGGCGTGCGCGGCCCGAAGCTCATCACCGTCGTGTCCGCCATGTCGACGATGCGGCGGTGCTCGCCCGCTGGCGTCTTCGCGATCGCGGGGACCCGCTGGAGCAGTCCGTCGACGCCGTCGACGGACTCCAGCCCCTTGGTCATCATGATGACCAGGTCCGGCTGCATGGCGACCAGCGCCTCGGCGTTGACGGGGCGCATGCCCGTCCAGTCCTGTTCCGTCGCGACGTCCCGCCCGCCGACGGCGTCGATGAGCGAGTCGGCGCCGGACTCGCTGCCGAACAGGTAGTAGATCCCGGCGTTCCCCCGCACGTACAGGAACACCATCTTCAGCTGGTCGGCCCGAGCCGACGGCGCGATCCGGGCCACCTGCGCGGCGACGGCCTGCTCCTGCGCGTGCACCTCGGCGGCCAGGCGGTCGCCGGTCGCCGGGACGCCGAGCGCCGTCGCGACCTGCTCGATGATCGCGTCGGTGTTGGTGGTGTCCCGGTGCGGGTCCAGGACGACGACGGGGACGCCGGCCTCGCGGATCTGCAGGACGACGTCCCACGGGCCGAGCGAGGTGTCGGTCAGCAGCACCGTCGGGCGGAGCGCGAGGATCGCCTCGGCGGAGAGCTCGTGGCCGTTCCGGGTGACGAGCGGCAGGTCCTCGGTGCCCGAGAAGCCGGTCGAGACGTCCCGTCCGACCAGGTGGTCCCCCAGGCCGAGGCCGTACACGGTGGACGACAGCGTGCCGGAGATGTCGAGCGCGAGGATCCGGTCGGCACTCGTGACGGTCACCTCGGTGTCCTGGTTGTCGGTGACGGTGACGGGCAGGTCGGGCTCGTCGACCGTGCTCGCCGTCGGCGGCAGGTCCGTCGCCAGGGTCGCGGTGCGCTCGCCGGTCACGTCCTTCGCGTCGGTCACCGGGGCGATGGCCTGGAGGCTCGCGGCCGGGTCCGTCGCACTCGTCCCGCGACCCGCCGCGTGCGTCGCGCCCGCGGTGGCGGCGCCGCCGCCGGTGCAGCCGGTCGCCACGGCGAGGACGACGAGGGCGGACGCTGCGGCCGTGAGGGCGCGACGGAGTGGCGACATGGAGATGATCCCGAGTGCTGGTTCGTGAAGTTAGGTGAGCCTCACCTAACCGTTAACTTAGGTGAGCCTTGCCTACCTTGTCCAGCACGTGTCGCCGTCTCCCCGCTACGGTGGTCCCGTGCGCATCGTGGTGGCTCCGGACTCGTTCAAGGGCACCGCGACCGCGGCGTCCGTCACCCAGGCGATCGCGGACGGCTGGCTGACCGAGCGCCCCGACGACGACGTCGTGCTCGCGCCGATGGCCGACGGCGGCGAGGGCACCCTCGAGGCGTTCGCGACTGCGGTCCCCGGTGCGGTCCGGGTCCCCGTCACGGTCACGGGCCCGGCTGGCACCCCGGTCGACGCCCACTGGCTGCGGCTGCCCGATGGGCGTGCGGTGGTGGAGCTCGCAGCGACGAGCGGTCTCCCGCTGCTCGACGAACTCCTGCCGGACACCGCGACGAGCCGGGGGTTCGGCGAGGCGATCGCCGCCGCGCTCGACGCCGGCGCCACGGGGCTCGTACTCGGCATCGGCGGCAGCGCCTCGACCGACGGCGGCCGGCCCGTGCTCGAGGCGCTCGGTCTGGACGGAGCGGGGCTGCGCGCCCTCCCACCACTCGGCGTCACCGTGCTGACCGACGTGACCGCTCCGCTGCTCGGCCCGACCGGCGCGGCTGCGGTCTTCGGCCCGCAGAAGGGGATCGAGCCCGCACGGGTCGCATCCTTCGACGAGCAGCTGGCCAGCTGGGCTGCCCGCTTCCCATCGGTGGACCCCACGACCCCGGGCGCCGGCGCCGCGGGTGGCGTCGGCTTCGGCCTGCTCGTCTGGGGTGCGACCCTGGCCCGCGGCGCGGACTGCGTCGCCGAGGTGCTCGGGCTCGCCGACCGGCTCACCGGTGCTGACGTCGTGATCAGCGGCGAGGGCCGGTACGACGGGCAGTCCGCCGCCGGCAAGGTCCCGTCGGTGGTGTGGTCGCTCACGGCGACGCACGCCCCCGGGGCCCGGTCGATGCTCGTCGCCGGCGCGATCGAGGCCTCCCTCGACGACTACGCCGCGGCCGCCTCGCTCACCGTGCTCGCCACGCAGACCACCGGCGAGCCGGACGACGCCCTGGCCGACCCACTGCGCTTCGCCACGATCGCGGGCCAGCGGCTCGCGCGACTGGCCTGAGCACCCCGATTCCCGTACTGGGGAGCCCCAACGGGACCTCCCACGCTGTGGCGCGCTCCATCAGACTGGTGTCGGGCCGGAACCGGCCCGCAACGCACCCCCACGAGGAGATCATTGCGCACCGTCAACGCGTACGCGGCACCGTCAGCGACCGAGCCGCTCGTCAAGACCACCATCACCCGTCGTGACGTCGGAGCGAACGACGTCGAGATCGACATCGCCTACGCCGGCATCTGCCACTCGGACATCCACACCGTCCGCGGCGAGTGGGGCCAGATCCAGTACCCGCAGGTCGTCGGCCACGAGATCGTCGGCCACGTCACCGCCGTCGGCGAGAACGTCACGAAGCACCAGGTCGGCGACCGTGTCGGCGTCGGCTGCATGGTGAACTCCTGCGGCGAGTGCGAGCAGTGCGTCGCCGGCCAGGAGCAGTACTGCCTGAAGGGCAACATCGGCACCTACACGAGCGTCGACCCGGCCGACGGCTCGATCACCCAGGGCGGCTACTCGCAGGCGATCGTCGTGAACGAGGACTTCGTCCTCCGCGTCCCCGAGTCGCTCGACATCGAGAAGGTCGCGCCGCTGCTCTGCGCCGGCATCACCACGTACTCGCCGCTGCACCACTGGAAGGCCGGCCCCGGCACGAAGGTCGCGGTCATCGGCATGGGCGGCCTCGGCCACATGGCCGTCAAGATCGCCGTCGCCCTGGGCGCCGAGGTCACCGTCCTGTCGCAGACCACCTCGAAGGAAGCCGACTCGCTCCGCTACGGCGCGAAGGCCCACTACGCGACGAAGGACCCGGAGACGTTCGAGAAGCTCGCGAACTCCTTCGAGCTCATCATCAACACCGTGTCCGCGAAGATCCCGATGGGCTCGTACCTCGGCCTGCTCAAGGTCGACGGCACGCTCGTCAACGTCGGTGCTCCGTCCGAGCCGCTCGAGGTCCCGGCGTTCGCCCTGATCCCGCGCCGGCTCAGCTGGGCCGGGTCCGCCATCGGCGGTATCCGCGAGACCCAGGAGATGCTGGACTTCTGCGCCGAGCACGACATCCTGCCGGAGACCGAGCTCATCAGCGCCGACCAGATCAACGAGGCCTACGAGCGCGTCCTGTCCTCGGACGTCCGCTACCGCTTCGTGATCGACGCGGCCACGCTGGCGTAGTCGGCACCAGGCTCAGACGGGAGGCCCGTTGCCAGCCGGCAACGGGCCTCCCGTCTGTCTGCCTGTCCGTCGGGCCGTCAGCCGACCTCGTCGCCGGACGGCAGCGCGCCGCACCACTCGACGGAGCCGGCGTCGATGCTCGCCTCGAGCGCACCGGAGGTCGCGTCGACGATGCTCACCAGCTCGTCGGTCGCCGACTTCGTCGCGACCGCGACGAACTGGCCGTTCGGAGACGGGCAGACCGCCGTGACGCTCGCGTCGTCCGGGATGGTCACCGGTAGCCGGGAGGCCCGCTCCCCGTCCACGCGTACGATCCGTGCCGAGACGGTGCCGTCCGACCGCACGTCCCCCAGCAGGCGCAGGTACGTGTCGTCCGTCAGCGGAGCGATGCGGCCGAGCACGGCCGCATCGGTGCTCGCAGCCGGGGCACGCAGCGCGGTCTTCGCGCCGTCGGTCAGGTCGAGGCGCTCGATGCCCGTACCGGTCTCGACCACGGCCGTGGTGCCCGAGCCGACGAACCCGTGCAGGTACGTGGCGCTGCCGAGCCGGACGGCGTCGGCGCGGCCGCTCATGTCGACGAGCACCAGGTCGTCGCTGCCCGTCCGCACCAGGGCGCTCTCGGTCCGGGGCACGTAGGCCCACTGCCCGACCGTCATCGGCACGGCGCCCGTCTGCGGCTTCCCGTCCGCGGCGATCGCGGTGGGCAGGTGCGTGCCCGTCATGTCGACCACGTACAGGCCGGTGTTCCGCGACTGCCCGGTGGACGTGTCGGCGTACTCGAACCCGAACGACGCCCCGTCGTCGGCGACGTGCAGCGCCGTGACCCGCCCCTGTGACGACGGCAGCGTGAGGTGCTCCACGGGGGCGTCCGGGTCCCGCACCCCGCCGGACAGTGCGATCACGTCGACCGAGGAGCTCGCGTCGCTGCCGCTGACCACCACCAGGGACCGTCCGAGCCGGGCGTACTCCGAGATGTCGGCACCCTGGTACACGGTCGTCGCACCGCCGGCATCGAGGGAGCGGCGCACGATGCGGTCCTTCGCACCGCCGGCTCCCGGCACGAGCGCGAGGACGTCGGTGCTGCCGGTCCGGATCGCGGCGGTGAGGTCCGCCGTGGCGCGCTGCCCGGGAGCCCGGACGTTCGCGACGGTCACCGTGTAGTCGCGGTCGTAGGCCAGGGGTCCGGCGAACTCGACCGCGATCGTGTTGCCGCTCGAGGTCACGGTGTGCGCGGCCGCCGGGGTGACCCGGACGTCGGCGGCGGACACCTGCTGCAGTGCCTGGTTCGCCGTGAGGATCACCCGCTGCGCCGGGCGGGACACCAGACCGGTGGCGTCGTACGACACGTCGCGCAGGCGCGGCCCCTGCTGCGACCCGACGACGGCGGCGAGCGCGGCGACGACCGCCAGGACGAGCACGACGGCGAGGTACCGGCGGTGGAACCGGCGCGTGACCGGGCGGCGGTCGGTGCGGTTGGTGCGCTCAGTACTCATACGGGTCCTCGGGCTGCGCGATGTCCTGCACCTTCGCGGCCTTGATGACGATGCGGGCGTCGGCGGACTGGTCCGGGTTCGCCGCGAGTGCGCCGGTCACCGTGACCCACTGCCCCTCGTCCGGAACGGAGCCGTCGGCGTCGTCCGTCACCACGCCGAGGCCGACGGGCTGGGCGTCGACGGCGCAGCAGCTGATCACGAAGCGGGTCAGGGTGAAGGAACCGCCGTCGCCGGGCACCACGAACCCGGACAGCCGCACCTGCTTGCCGACCAGGGCCGTGGTGTCGGTGGTCTGCCGGATCAGCGCCGCCCAGTCCTTGACGCCGTACTCCGAGGTGTCGACGCCCTCGCTGCCGAGCAGGGACACCGCCGCGTCGGAGCCCGTCGCGTTCGACAGGGTCGCCGAGTCCACGCTCCGCTGCTGCGCGGTACGGGCGGACAGCGTCGTCGGGGGCAGCACCAGCATCGACACGGTGACGCCGATCGTGACGACCGCGGCTGCCCCGCCGAGGGCGAGGCGGACGGCGCGACCACGGCCGGGGCGCGGCTGTTCGGCGTCGGCGTCGTGTCCGTGGGCATCGGCGTCGTGCTCGTCCGCTTCGTCGCCGTGCGTGTGGCCGTGGCCGCGTGCGATCACCACCAGGCCAGCGATCGAGGCGGGTACCGCGACGGCGGCGAGCACGATCGTGAACACCGAGTACCGCGGGTTGATGTACAGGTCGAGGTGGCCGACCAGTGCGAGCCAGAGCGTGCACAGGGCGACCGCCAGCACGGACCCGAGCCCGAGGTAGGCCGGAGCGTTGCTGCTGCGTGCGTCAGACGAGGACATTCATCACCAATCCCACGGCGCCGGCGAACAGGACGCACACGACGGCGAGCAGCACCAGGAACCGGACCCGGAACGTCGTACGGAGCAGGGCGATCATCTTCACGTCGATGATCGGCCCGATGATCAGGAAGGCCGTGATCGACCCGGGCAGGAACGTCGAGGCGAACGACAGCGCGAAGAACGCGTCGACGTTCGAGCAGAGCGACACCGTCATCGCGAGCAGCATCATCGCCGCGACGGAGAGCACCGGGTTCGAGCCGATCGCGACGAGCGTGGAACGGGGCACGGCGACCTGGATCGCCGCAGCCAGGCCGGCGCCGACGAACAGGGCCGGCATCATCGTCGCGGTCTCGCCGCCGAACTGCGCGGCGCTCTCCCGCCAGCGGTTGCGGCTCCGAGGTGCGCCGATCGCAGCGCGGCACCGGGCCTCGAACGCGGGCAGCAGCAGGTCGGCCGGACGGCGGTGCGCGGCGACGATCCAGCCGACCAGGTTCGCGATCACGAAGCCGCCGACGATCCGGACCGGCAGGATCCAGCCGGACCAGCCGAACGCCTGCGCGGTGCTGATGATCACGAGCGGGTTGAGGATGGGGGCGGCGACCAGGAACGTGACGGCCTCGGCGGGGGTGAACCCGCGCATCATCAGGCCACGGGCGAGTGGCACGTTCCCGCACTCGCACACCGGGAACAGCATGCCGATCAGCGAGATCACGGCGCGGCGGCCGAAGGCGTTCTGCGGCAGGACCCTCTCGAGCGCACCGACGGGCACCCACACCTCGACGACGATCGACAGCACGATCCCGAGCACCACGAACGGCAGCGACTCGACCACCACGCTGATCGCCAGTGTCAGGAAGTCCTGCACGACGTCCGGCAGGCCGGCGGTCCCGATGCTCGGGGACAGCATCCGGATCCCCAGGAGCACGACGACGGCGAGCAGCACGAGGCCGGGGCCCGTCAGGGAACGGGAGCGGGAGCGCTGCTGCGGCGGCGTGGTCGTCGTCACCCGGAAAGGATAGGCGACGCGTGCTGCGTGGCGGTCCGCGCGCGGCCGTCTGCGCACCGTGCGAGTTCGTTCACCCCGTGCAGGGTTGCTCGCTCGGTGCAGGCCTGGAGCGCCGCACGGAGCCACCAACAACGCACGGGTTCGCGAACCCGGCAGCGGGCCGCAGTCAGACCTGGGCGATGCCCGCCACGTGCCGGTCGAGCGTGTCGATCGCCCACGAGGCGTCGCCCCCGGGATCGACCCGCACGATGTGCATCGCGAGCCCGTCCACCAGGGCGTGCAGCCGCCGGGTCTCGTAGGGCACGTCGGCGTCCGGCACCCCGAGCGCCCGCAGGATCCGCCCGCACCACTCCCGCATCTCGTCGACGACCCGGTCGTGGAACGGCCGGAGCTCGGCGTCGGTCAGCGCCGCCGTGCCGAGGCCCAGGTAGACGTCGAGCTCGATGCGTCGCTCCTCGTCGAGGGGCAGGAGCTCGAGCAGGACCGCGTGCGCGTACGCCGTGCCCCGCAGGTCCGCGGGCACGGCGTCGATCCGGGCCGCGGTCGCGTCGAACACGAGCTCGAGCGCGTGCGACCGGACGCTCGCCTGGGTCGGGAAGGTGTAGCGGACGGTGCTCGGCGGCAGTCCGGCCTCTGCCGCGACGTTCCGGACACTGAGCGCCCCGAGTCCGTCGCGGGCGAGCACCCGGCACGCGGCTTCGGACACGGTGCGGCGCCGCTGCTCGACGTCCATGCTCCTGGCCACGACGCCATACTCGCACAGTCGTACGAACTCGTGCTACCGTCGATGCCGTTGTCGCACAGTCGTGCGACTATGCGATCGAAGGAAGGGAACATCGTCATGGCATGGGTCGTCCTCGTGCTGAGCGGCGTGCTCGAGGCCGTCTGGGCCACCGCACTGAGCGCATCGAACGGCTTCAAGAAGGTCGTGCCCACGATCGTGTTCGTCGCCGGCATGGCGCTGAGCATGGTCGGACTCGCGTTCGCGATGAAGTCGATCCCGGTGGGCACCGCCTACGCCGTCTGGGTGGGCATCGGCGCCTCGCTGACGGTCGTCGTGTCGATCCTGCGCCGGCAGGAAGCCGCGTCGCTCGCACGCCTCGGCCTCGTGTTCGGCCTGGTCGCCTGCGTCGTCGGCCTCAAGGTGGTGAGCTGAGGTGGCTTGGATCGTCCTGTTCCTCAGCGCCGCGCTCGAGACCGTGTGGGCGACCGCCCTCGGCGAGAGCGACGGCTTCACCCGGCCCGGCCCGACGATCGTGTTCGCGATCACGATCGTGGTCAGCCTCGTCGCGTTCGGCTACGTCCTGGGGCACATCCCGATCAGCACCGCGTACGCCGTGTGGACCGGCACCGGTGCAGCCCTCACGGTGCTCTGGGGCATGGCCACCGGCGCCGAGCCCGTCACCGTGCTGCGC
>NZ_JANZKM010000016.1:0-94139 GCF_025642935.1 Curtobacterium sp. RIT-PI-V | reverse complement strand
GGGCCTCCCGGCCAATAGCGTCGACGCAGGCGGCGCAGGCCGTCGCGAGAGGGGTACGACATGCTCACCATCGAAGGGGTGACCAAGCACTTCGGCGACCGCCGGGTGCTCGACGACGTGGGGTTCACGGTCGGCAACGGCCGCCTCACCGGGTTCGTCGGCGGCAACGGCGCCGGCAAGACGACCACCATGCGCATCATGCTCGGTGTGCTGCAGGCCGACGCGGGATCCGTCTCGATCGACGGCACCGTGGTCCGGCCCGCCGACCGCCGCCGCTTCGGCTACATGCCCGAGGAACGCGGGCTGTACCCGAAGATGCCGGTGGCCGAGCAGATCACCTACATGGCCCGGTTGCACGGCGTCGACAAGCGCGCGGCGACCACGCGGACCACCGAGCTGCTCGAACGGCTCGAGCTGACCGGCCACGCCGACGACGCCGTCGAGAAGCTGTCGCTCGGCAACCAGCAGCGGGTGCAGATCGCCGCGGCCCTCGCCCACGACCCCGAGGTGCTGGTGCTCGACGAACCGTTCTCGGGCCTCGACCCGATGGCGGTCGACACGGTGCTGGGCGTCCTGCGCGAGACCGCGGCGCGCGGGGTCCCGGTGCTGTTCTCGAGCCACCAGCTGGACGTCGTCGAACGGCTCTGCGACGACGTCGTCGTGATCGCGGGCGGCACCATCCGTGCCGCCGGCCCGCAGGACGAACTCCGCAAGCAAGCAGGGCCCGCCGCCTGGGAGCTGCTGGTCGACGGCGACGTCGCCTGGCTCCGCGACGAGCCCGGCGTGACGGTCCGCGAGTTCGACGGCGGCTACGCCGTCTTCGAGGCCGACCCGTCCACCGCCCAACACGTCCTGCAGCGGGCCGTCCAGCAGGGCACCGTCGGCTCGTTCGCCCCGCGGGTCCCGCGGCTCAGCGAGGTCTTCCGGGAGGTCATCCGATGAACGACTCCTTCGTGCAGGCCGTGCGGCTCGTCTCCGCACGCGAGATCCAGGCACGCATCCGCAGCAAGGCCTTCGTGGTCTCCGCCCTCATCCTGATCGGCATGGTCGTCGCGTCCATCGTGGTCGGCGGGATCGTCGGCAAGGCCACCGCCGACGACACCACGCCGGTCGCCGTGGTCGACGGCGTCTCCCTGCCCACCACGAGCGGACTCGACGTCACGAAGTCCGGTTCCGTGGCCGACGCCGAACGGCTCGTGCGGGACGGCGACGTCGACGCGGCGGTCGTGCCGTCCGACGACCCGCTCGGCTACAAGGTCGTCGGACTCGACGAGGCCCCGACCGACGTCGTCTCCGCGCTGAGCGTCACACCGCGGATCGAACTGCTCGACCCGGACGCGCTGCCCGGCGGACTCGTCTACCTCATCGCCATCGCGTTCGGCGTCGTGTACTTCGCCTCGGCCGTGACCTTCGGCCAGTCGATCGCGCAGAGCGTGGTCGAGGAGAAGTCGACCAGGGTCGTCGAGATCCTGATGTCCGCGATCTCGGCCAGGGCGCTGCTCGCCGGCAAGGTCCTCGGCAACAGCGTGATGGCGTTCGCGCAGATCGTCGCCGTGGCCATCGCCGCGGTCGTCACCCTGGCGGTGACCGGGCAGGACAACATGTTCTCGATGCTCGGCCCGAGCATCCTGTGGTTCGTCGGGTTCTTCGCCGTCGGCTTCGTGCTCATCGCGTCGCTGTTCGCCGCGGCGGCCGTGCTGGTGTCGCGGCAGGAGGACGTCGGCAGCGTCACCACGCCGGTGATGATGCTCGTGATGATCCCGTACATCCTGATCATCGTCGCGTACAACAACCCGACGGTGCTCGGCATCATGTCGTACGTGCCGTTCAGCGCACCGATCGGCATGCCGATGCGGATCTTCCTCGGCACGGCCGAGTGGTGGGAGCCGATCCTGTCGCTCCTGATCGTGGTCGCCGCGGTGGTCGTGGTCGTCCTGGTGGGCGCCCGCGTCTACGAGAACGCGCTGCTGCGGACGGGCAGTCGCGTGAAGCTGACGGAGGCGCTGCGCGGCTGACGCCGCGGTGTGGACGGGAGGCCCGGATCACGTGAGCAGACCGCTCACGTGGGACGGGCCTCCTGTCCGTTGCCCGGTGCCGGTCCGGCACGCAGCGCCGGTCAGGCGCTCAGCGTCGCGAAGGCGGACCGGTGCCAGACCAGCGGGCTGTGCGCGAAGTCGGACATGAGTCCGAGCACCCGGAGCACGACGATGTCGTGGTCGCCGGCGGGGTACGTGTGCTCGACCGAGCACTCCAGCCAGATCGGGGCCCCCTGCAGGAAGACCGCTCCAGTGTCGGCGACCGTCGTGTCGACCCCGACGAACCGGACCGACTTGTCGCGTGAGGCGAGCTGCCGCGTGACCTGTGCGTGCCCCTCGCCGAGGATCGAGACGCCGATCGTGCCGGCGTCGCGGAGCACCGGCCACGTGGTCGAGGTGTGCTGCACGGCGAACATCACCAGCGGTGGGTCCTGCGAGACCCCGACGGTGAACGACGACGCGACGAGCACGGTCGGTTCACCGTCCACGACGGCGGACAGTGCGGCGACACCGCAGGGGAAGCCCGAGAACGCCTGCTTGAGTGCGGAGAGGTCAGGGGCCTCGGTGGAGTAGGGGCTGATCATGACGCGGTTCCTTCCTGGTGGCTGACGGTCGCACCGAGGACGACGTCCCGCCAGCGGGCGAGCCAGACGTCGGTCGACGCGGGGTCCGAGTACTGCTTGTCGTTCAGGTACAGGGCGGGGGCGGGGACGGTCGCGCCGAGTTCGACCAGCACCGGTTTGAGGAAGACCTCGGGGGCGAGCGCGTGGGCCGGACCGGCACCGAGCATGAGCGGCACCGCGACGACGCCGGCGAGCCCGTCTCCGGTGCCGAACTGGTCGAGGAACAGCTTGAGCACGCCGGTGTAGGTGGCCTTGAACGTCGGCGACGCGACGACCACGAGGTCGGAGCCGGCGACGGTCCGGACGGCGTCGGACACCGCCGTGTCGCCCCAGCCGAGCAGACCGGCGCCGAGGTCGATGACGTCGACGACGTGGTCCGGGGCGCGACCGGTGAGGCGTTCGAGCACGACCGTCGCGGCGTCGAGCGTCCGTGAGGCCCGCTTGGGGTTGCCGGCGACGACGGTGGTGATCATCGGGGTGCTCCTGTCGTGGTGGCGGGGGTGGTTCGTTGGTGCAGTCCACCGCTCGTTCGTTTCGCCGCCGTGCCGGATCCGTATCGGCTGGGTTACGCCAGCGGCCCCCGGGCCGGCGACGCCGGAATGTCCCGGTCAGCCGGGCTGTGCGGCCAGGGACCCGGGGCATTCCGCCAGCCGCCGTGCGCGGCCGTCGCATCGAATTGTGAGAGCGCCGTTACCGGAAGTCGCCTCGGATGCGTCCGGCGTGTTTCGCCCCGCCGTCGCCGCCCCGTCCCCGTCCGGATCCGCGCGTGCACGGGCCTCGGTGGCGCAGTCGTCCCCCGCGGAACCACGCGGCGGACGCCCCACGCGCACCACCGCAGCGGGTGGCCTAACACCAGCGAAACAAACGCCTAACAGGACCGTTACCGGGCGACCGCCTGCTGGCTCCCCGCTGCCGTTACATTCGCATCAGCCCCACTGCAGCGGCCGGCGTCACCCCGACGCCCCGCCGCCGGTGAACGTCTCCCGGCTCCCTGCACACGCCACCCCGCGCCGCGGGGTGTTCGTCGTACCCGCTGCAGCTTCCCCGCACCTTCCCTGCTCCACCCGTCCAGGAGGTCCCCGACCGATGTCGTCCCCCGCACCGTCCCGAACGCGTCTCCCCCGTCCCGCGCTCCTCGCCGCCGCACTCTCCGGCGTGCTGTTCCTGTCCGCCTGCTCGGCCACCTCGACCGCGTCGACGAGCTCCGGCGACGACACCGCCGGGGTCGAGCACGCCACGAGCCAGATCGAGGCGGCCAGCGTCGACCCCGAGTTCACCTTCGAGGGCGAACCCTTCGACATGTCGGGGATCGCCGGCAAGACGATCTTCAACATCCCGAACTCGTCCGCCGTCCCCTTCATCACCGCGGTCGACGAGGCCGGCGAGAAGGTCGCCGAGCAGTACGGCGCGAAGTGGATCGAGTACACGAACCAGGGCACGCCCACCGAGCACTCCGCCGGCATCGACCAGGCGATCAGCCGCGGCGCCGACATCATCGTGCTGGCGCAGGGCGTCAACGGTGAACTCATCGTCCCGGCGCTGAAGCGTGCGAAGGCCGCGGGGATCCCCGTGCTGATCAGCCACACGTACCAGACCGGCGAGGCGCTGCCGGACCAGCTGCAGGACCTCGTCGCCGCGCAGGTGACCGCCCCGTTCCACGAGGCCGCGAAGCTCAACGCCGACTGGGCCATCAAGGAGACGAAGGGCCAGGGCGACGTCCTGATCATCACCTCCTCTGAGGTCCCCCCGTCCGACGGCATCGTGCAGGCGATGCAGGACGAGTTCGAGGCGCAGTGCGACGGCTGCGCCGTCAAGGTGACGAACGTGCCGGTCGCCGACTGGGCGACGAAGATCTCGTCGACCGTGCAGTCCGCCGTGCAGTCCAACCCGAACCTCGACTACGTGCTGCCGGTCTACGACTCGATGACCCTCTACGTCGAGGCCGGCGTGACCGCGGCGGGCAAGACCGGCCAGGTGTTCACCTCGTCGTACAACGGCACCCCCGCCGTGCTGAAGATCCTGCAGGACGGCAGCGTCCTCACGATGGACATCGGCGAGAACATGGAGTGGCTCGCGTACGCCACGCTCGACCAGGCCGGCCGCATCCTGACCGACACCCCGATCATCGAGGACGGCGACGAGAAGACCCCGCTCAAGGTCTTCACGAAGGACAACGTCGACGAGACCGGCACTCCGCCGGCGCCGAGCAAGGGCTACGGCGACGCCTACAAGACCGGGTACGAAGCCATCTGGGGCGCGGCGAAGTGACCGCCACGCCGGTGCTGCGGATCAGCGGGCTCACGAAGCGCTTCGGCGGACTGACCGCACTCGACGACGTCGACCTCGAGGTCCTGCCGGGCCAGGTCCACGCGCTCCTCGGCGAGAACGGCTCCGGCAAGTCCACCCTCATCAAGATCCTGTCCGGCACCTACGCGCCGGAGCCGGGAGCGACGATCGAGGTCCGTGGCGCCCGACTGCCACTGCCGGTGCCGCCCGGGTACTTCCGCCGCGTCGGGATCAGCTTCGTCCACCAGGACCTCGCGCTCGTCCCGTCGCTCGGCGTGACCGAGAACCTGCGGCTCGCGACCGTCGTGGCCGGCCGGGGCCCCTTCGTCCGCTGGGGCGCCGAGCACCGCGCCGCCGCCGAGCTGTTCGCCCGGTACGGGGTCGACATCGACCCCCGCGCACGGATCGACGAGCTCTCCGACACCCAGAAGGCGCTCGTCGCGATCCTGCGGGCCGTCGCCGAACTCGGCGACGACCGCGCGCTCATCGTGCTCGACGAACCGACGGTGCTCCTGCCGAAGGAGGACGCCGACCTGCTGTTCCGGGTCGTTAAGGACCTCGTCGCGGACGGTCGCACCTCGGCACTGCTCGTGTCGCACGACATGTCCGAGGTCCTCGAGCACGCCGACCGGGTCACCGTCCTGCGGGCCGGCCGGGTCCAGGCGCACCGTGACACCGCCACGACGACGGCCGACGAGCTCGTCGCGCTCATCGTCGGCCGCGGGCTCGACGGCGCCGCCGCCAGGACCCCGCGTCCGGCGACCACCGGTGACGCCGTCGTGGCGGTCCGAGACCTCCGGGTCGGTGTCGTCGACGGCCTGTCGTTCGACGTCGCGGACGGCGAGGTCGTCGGCATCACGGGCCTCGCCGGCTCGGGCGTCGAGGACGTGCTGCCCGGCCTGTACGGCGCACGACCTGCGACCGGTTCGCTCACCGTGCGGGACGACGAGGTGCAGGCCGCCCCGATCGACCTGGCCCGGGTGTCGCCCGGTTCCTCCATCGCCCGCCGTGTCGTGTACGTCCCCGCCGACCGCAAGCGCGAGGGCGGTGCGCTCACCCTGTCCGTCGAGCAGAACGTCACGCTCCCCGTCCTCGGGAAGCTCCGCGGACTGCTCGGCCTCTCGCCCGCGCGGGAACGGTCGCACGTCGCGGGACTCGTCCGTGACTACGACGTCCGACCCGCCGACCCGTCCGCCCTGTTCGGCACGCTGTCCGGCGGCAACCAGCAGAAGGCCGTCCTGGCGAAGTGGATGCAGGACGACCCCCGGCTCGTGCTGCTGCAGGAACCGACCCAGGGCATCGACGTCGGCGCCCGTGCTGCGATCTTCTCGATGCTCCGCCGGAGTGCGGAGCAGGGCGTCGCAATCGTCTGCGCCTCCACCGACTACGACCAGCTCGCGCAGCTGTGCGACCGCGTCGTCGTCCTCGCCCACGGTCGCGTGCACGACGTGCTGACCGACGGACGCGTCGACCGCGACGTCATCGCGGCCGCCGTCGTGGCGAGCCTCGTCGACGCGGCCGAACCCGCCGCGCCGTCCCCCGCTGCTCCGTCCCCTGCTGCTGTTCCCTCCCTCGTCAAGGAGAACGCCTGATGTCCACCACCGCCGACCCCGTCCTCGAGACCTCGATCGTCCGTCCGACCCGCCCGCGCTTCTCGTGGGGGCACACCGAGCGCTACGCCCTGCTCGGTGCCTGGCTCGTCATCGTCATCGCGTTCAGCATCGTGCTGCCCGACACGTACCCGACCCTCGGCAACCTGCAGAACATCCTCGGGTCCCAGTCGGTGCTGCTCATCCTGGCGCTCGGGTTCCTCTTCCCCCTGACCGCGGGCGAGTTCGACCTGTCCGGCGCCTCGACGATGTCGCTCTCCGCCATGACCATCGCCGTGCTCAACGCGAAGATGGACGTCCCACTCGTGCCCGCGATCGCCGCCGGTCTCGTCATCGGCGTCGTGGTCGGGCTCGTCAACGGCCTGCTCACCGTCGGCTTCCGCATCGACTCGTTCATCGTCACGCTGGGCACCTCGACGTTCATGATCGGGATCATCCAGTGGATGAGCGCCTCGTCGTCGGTGACGGGCATCGATCCCGCCCTGGTGCAGGCCACGGTCGGGTGGCGCGGGCTCGCCGGCCTGCCGCTGGCCTTCGTGTACGGCCTGATCGCCACCGTCGTCGTCCTGGTCGTGCTGAGTGCCACCCCGGTCGGCCGACGGCTGCTGTTCGTCGGCACCGGCCGAACCGTCGCCGAGCTCTCCGGGCTGAACGTGCGACGGCTCCGGGTCGGTGCGTTCGTCGGCGCCGGCCTCACCGCCGCGGTCGCCGGGGTCGTCTACGCCGGCACGCTCGGCGGCGCAGACCCGTCGAGCGGACAGTCGTTCCTGCTCCCCGCGTTCGCCGCCTGCTACCTCGGCGCGACCGCCATCATCCCGGGCCGCTTCAACGCGATCGGCACCTTCATCGCCGTGTACTTCCTGTTCTCCGGGGTCGTCGGCCTGCAGATGCTCGGCGCCGACAACTTCGTGCAGCAGCTGTTCTACGGCGGCGCCCTCATCGTCGCCGTCGCCGTGTCGCAGACCATCCGGCGGCACTCCGTCGCGACCGCCGCCAAGGCCGCCGCGAAGCGTTCCTGACCCACCTCGTCCTCCCCTCCCTGCTCGACACCCACCACAGAAAGCGAGTCCCCCATGGACATCGGAGTCTTCATCCCGATCGGCAGCAACGGCTGGCTCATCTCCACCACGTCGCCCCAGTACAAGCCGTCCTTCGACCTGAACCTCGAGATCGTGCAGAAGGCCGAGGCGTACGGCTTCGACTTCGCGCTGTCGATGATCAAGCTGCACGGGTACGGCGGCCCGAGCGGATTCTGGGACGAGAACCTCGAGTCGTTCACGCTGATGGCCGGTCTCGCCGCCCGCACCGAGCGGATCCGCCTGTTCGCCACGACCGCGGTCCTGACGATCCCGCCGGCGATCGCGGCGCGCATGGCGGCGACGGTCGACTCGATCTCGCACGGTCGCTTCGGGCTGAACCTCGTCGCGGGGTGGCAGAAGGCCGAGTACGACCAGATGGGCCTGTGGCCCGGCGACGACGTGCACTTCAAGCGCCGCTACGCCTACCAGACCGAGTACATGCAGGTCATGAAGGAGCTCTGGGAGCACGGCGAGTCCGACTTCAAGGGCGACTACTTCACGATGAACGACTGCAAGATGCTGCCGAAGCCGACCGGACACATCCCGATCGTCTCGGCCGGCCAGTCGTCCCAGGGCATGGCGTTCGCCGCCCAGTACTCCGACTACAACTTCTCGATGGGCGTCGGCGTGAACACCCCGACCGCCTACGCCGACCAGAACAAGGCCCTCATCGAGGCACGGGCGAAGACCGGTCGCGACGTCGGCTCGTACGTGCTGTTCATGGTCATCGCCGACGAGACCGAGGAGGCCGCCCAGGCCAAGTGGGCGCTCTACAACGACGGCGTCGACGTCGAGGCGATCTCGTGGATGACGGGCCAGGCACTCACCGACACCGAGGGCGAGGAGGGCAACACCGCCAAGCGGATCTCCCTGCCCGAGGGCGCCGTGAACATGAACATGGGCACGTTGGTCGGCTCGTACGAGCAGGTCGCGGCGATGCTCGACGAGGCCGCCGTCGTCGAGGGCACGAAGGGCATCATGCTCGTGTTCGACGACTTCCTGCAGGGCATGGACGACTTCGGCACGCGCATCCAGCCGCTGATGCGCACCCGCGAGGGCGTGGAGTCCGTCGCCCCGAGCGCGGTCACCGCATGAGCACCGCATCGAACCGACCGGTCATCGAGGTCGCGGTGGTGCAGGCCGGACAGACCCCGGCCGACGGCGACGCCGCGCTCGACGAACTCATCACCCTGTTCGAACAGGCGGCCGAGGGCGCCGACCTCGTCGTGTTCCCCGAGCTCTGCACCACGCCCTACTTCTGCGGCGTGGTCAACGACAGCCGCAAGGCCTGGGCGCAGCCCGTCCCCGGCCCGGTGACCGCACGGTTGGCCGCCGCGGCGAAACGTCTGGGTACCGCCGTCGCCTTCGGCCTGTACGAGGACGCGGGCGACGCGCAGTACAACAGCGCCGTGCTCATCGACGCCGACGGCACGCTCGTGCACGGTACCGACGTGCACGGCGAGCAGGTGGCGTCGTACCGCAAGACCTCGATCCCGACCAACGCGATCTCCGACGTCGACGAGAAGCACTACTTCGCCGCCGGCTCCGGACCGGTCGTGTTCGACGCGCTCGGCACCCGCTTCGGCATGCTCATCTGCTACGACCGGAGCTTCCCGGAGTACTGGCTCGCATCGCGGGCCGCCGGTGCCGAGGTGATGCTCGTGCTGGTGTCGTCGATGGGCTTCCGCGAGACCCTGTTCACCCAGGAACTGCAGGTCCGCGCGCTCGAGACGCAGACGTGGATCGTCGCCCCGAACCGCGGTGGCGAGGAGACCGTCGACGGCAAGACCGTGAGCTACTTCGGTCGGTCGTCGGTCGTCTCACCGCGGGGCGACCTGGTCGTCTCGGCACCTGCCCACCAGGCGGGGCCGATCATCCGGGCCACCGTCGACGTCGGCGAGGTCGCGGCGGCACGCGACGACTTCCCACTCGGACGCGACCGCCAGCCCGGGGTGTTCCGGTACCTCGCCGACGCCCACGCACCGGCGGCGGTCCCAGCATGACGGACGTCGCCGCCGTGGTCCGCGGCACCATCGCCCCGCAGCTCGACCGGGCGCTGGCCGCGAGCCGCGCGAACCCGTTGCCGGCCGCCCCGTCGGCGCTGCGCGCGGAACCGGCACACAGTGCGCAGCTGTTCGGCCGGCTGCTGGGCGCCGCGATCGACGCTGCGCCGACCGCGGCACGGCCCGAAGACCCGCCGTCGGCGTCCCGCCCCGCTGCCGACGCCGCCGCCGACCCCGCCGCGGCCACGGTCGTCGAGCTCCTCGACGCCTACCGTTCCGGCACCACCACCCCGTGCGCCGTCCTGGCCGCACTCGCTCCGCACTGGACGAGCGACGACGTCTGGTCGGACGCGGTCCTGCGCCTGGTGGACGGGGCCGAGGCGGCCGCCGCCGAGTCCACCCGTCGCTGGGCGGACGACGAGGCCCGACCGCTCGAGGGCATCCCGTTCGCCGTGAAGGACATCATCGACGTCGCGGGGACGATCGTCACCAGTGGCTCGCTCCAGACCGGCGACCGTGTGGCCCCGGCCGACGCGACCGTCGTGGCCCGACTCCGTGCAGCCGGCGCGATCCCCGTGTTCACGGCGGCCACGACGGAGTTCGCCTGCGGTGGGCCGCACAACGCCCGGTACGGTGCCGTGCGGAACCCCTGGGACCCCGAGCGCTGGACCGGTGGCTCGTCGACCGGGTCGGGTTCGGCGCTCGCCGCCCGGATCGTCCCGTTGGCGCTCGGATCCGACACCGGCGGGTCGATCCGCGTGCCCTCTGCGCTCTGCGGCACCACAGGGATCAAGCCGACCTACGGCCTCGTGCCGCGCACCGGGGTCGCGAGCCTGTCGTGGACCCTCGACCACGTGGGTCCGATGGCCCGCTCCGCCGAGGACCTCGCGCTCGTCCTGGCGGTCGTCGCGGGGTCCGACGGCGAGGACCCGACGTCGTTCACCGCCGTCCCGCTCATCGAGGCGGCACCGGAACGGGTCGAGGGGCTCCGCATCGGGGTGCCGCGCGGCTGGTTCACCGAACGCGTCGACACGGCGGTACTCGACGCCCACGCCGCCGCGACCGAACGGTTCCGCGAACTCGGGGCGACCCTCGTGCCGATCGAGTTCGACGACCTCGAATCGATCGACGCGGAGTGCTGGACCGTCTTCTACGGCGAGCTCGCCGCGAACCAGGAGGCGAACGCCGCCACGGCCGACCTGTTCGACGCCGGGACCCGCGCGCGGTTCGACGTGTCGTTCCTGCCGACCGCGGCGGACTACCTCCGGGCACTCCGCCGCCGCCCGCTCGTGCAGGCCGCGATGGTCGCCCGGATGGACGAGGCCGGCGTGGACGTGGTGCTCACCCCCGGCATCGGGGCCACCGCCCCGCGACTCGACGACCTGACGATGTCGGTCGACGGCGAGCGGTTCAACCTGCACGACGTCGTCCCCCGGAACACCCGCCTGTTCGACTACGTGGGGTTCCCAGCGCTGATGATGCCGGCGGGCACCGCGCCCGACGGTCTGCCCGTCGGCGTGCAGCTCGTCGCGCGGCCGTGGGACGACCGCCTGGTGCTGTCCGCCGCCGCCGCCTTCCAGCGGGTCACGACGCACCACCGCCTGGTGCCGCCGTCGTCCGCCGTGCGAGGGCCGACCGATCAGTAGCCGCACCATCGACGAGGGCGCCGCCCGACGACGCGCCTGGCAGGTGCTCTGCGCATCGAGCCTGAGCGTCGTCCTCGTCTTCATCTCCTCGAGCGCCCTCCTCGTCGCACTCCCCGACGTCAGCCGCGACCTCGACGCCAGCGCGGTGCAGTCCAGCTGGGTGCTCCTGAGCTACATGCTCACCACGACCACCCTGATCCTGGTCTTCGGACGGATCGCCGACCTGGTCGGCCGGCGGCGCCTGTACATCGCCGGCATCCTCGTCTTCCTGCTCGCCTCGCTCGCGTGCGGGTTCGCCCCGGACGCCGCCGTCCTGCTCGGTGCCCGGCTCGTGCAGGGCGTGGGTGCGGCGGCCATCGTCACGAACACGACCGCACTGCTCACCGACGTCTTCCCGGAGTCGATCCTGTCGCTCGGCCTCGGCCTGAACGCCACCGTCGCCGCGGTGGGGCAGGTCATCGGCCCGGTCGTGGGCGGGTTGGTCGCCGAGTCCTTCGGGTGGCGCTGGATCTTCCTCGCCGGCGTGCCGATCTCACTCGCCGGACTCGTCTGGTCGCTCCGGTTGATCCCGCACAGCACCCGTCCCCGTTCCGGCGAGCGCCTCGACGTACCGGGGTCGATCCTGTCCGTCGCGGCCGTCGGCCTGCTCGTCGGTGCCGTCTCGATCGGCGGCTCGATCGGCTGGTCGGCCGTGCCCGTCGTGGCGATGGCCTCGGGCGCAGTGGTCCTCGGTGGCGTCTTCGTGTGGGCCCAGCGGCGGGTCGCACACCCGCTGGTCGACCCGGCGATCTTCCGCGACCGCGCCACCATCACCCTGTTCTCCGCCGCCGGGCTCTGCGCCCTGTCCAGCTACGCGCTCGTGCTGCTGGCGTCCCTGTCGTTCCAGGCCGTCGACGGCAAGGACGCCGTCGAGGCCGCCCTCTGGGTGCTCCCGACCCCGATCGGCACGACCGTCGCCGCCGTGAGCGCCGGGTTCCTCGCCCGCCGAGTGGCCGCGCGGACCCTGTCGACCATCGGCATGCTCCTCATCGCACTCGGCGCCGCGGTGCTCGCGGTCTCGCTCGCCGACGGCAGCGCCTACGTCGTCACCGCCACCGGCCTGGGCGCGGTCGGGGTCGGGACGGGCGTGTTCATGACGCCGAGCACGTCCGCACTGATGACCCGGGTCCCGGAACACCGACGCGGCATCGCCAACGCCATCCGCTCCGCCCTGCAGAACGCCGGCTTCCTGTTCTCGACGGCCCTCGGACTCGCGATCGCGACGGGTGGACTGTCCGCCTCCCAGGCGGCAGCCGCCTACGACGGCAGCCTGCTCGGTCTGCCGGCCGGCGACGTCCAGGTGTTCGTCGACGGCGTCCGCGCCGCAGCGCTGACCTTCGCCGGCTGCGCGGCCCTCGGCGCGCTCATCGTCGCGTTCGGTCCGTTCGGACCACCCGACCGGGAGGCACCACTCCGGCCCGACAGGGCGGGTCCGGTCCCCGAGCCGGGGGCGTCCACGTGACCGTCCCCACCCTGGCAACGACCACCCACGACGGAAGCAGGACCCCATGACCGACGACCACCAGGACTACGCGGCGGCCGGGTTCACCGGCGCGCTGCAGCCAGGACGACGCGCCGCGCTCGTCGTCGTCGACCCGGTCCGCGCCTACGTCGACCCCGACTGCGGGCTCTACGCCGGGGTCGAGGAACCCGTCGAGCGGATGCGGGAGCTCACGACCGCTGCCCGCGCCGCCGGGGTGCACGTGGCGATCACCACCATGGCACTGTCCGCCGACGGGTCGAACGCCGGGGTGTTCTTCCGCAAGGTGCCGGCGCTCGCCGCGTACCTGCCGGGGGCGTCCACGGGCGCGTTCGTCGACGGGCTCGAGCCCCAGGCCGGGGACACCCTGGTGCCCAAGCAGTACCCGAGTGCGTTCTTCGGCACCTCGCTGGCCGCCGACCTCGTCGCCCGCGGTGTGGACACCCTCTTCATCGCAGGGCTGTCGACGAGCGGGTGCATCCGTGCGACCGCCACGGACGCCATGCAGCACGGGTTCGTGCCGATCGTCGTGCGCGAGGCGGTGGGCGACCGGTTGCCGAGCGTGCACGAGGCGAACCTGTTCGACATCGCCGCCAAGATCGGCGAGGTCTGGAGCATGGACCGGGTCCTCGAGCACTGGGACGCGGCATGAGCCCCGCGACGAGCACCACGGCGAGCACCGTGACGGGCACCGAGGCGCCGGCCCGCGGTCGGCCTCGGAGTGCCGCCGTCGGCGAGTCCGTCTACACGGCGTGCGTCGAGATCCTGGCCGAGGGCGACCCGCGCGCGTTCACGATCCGGGCCGTCGCCGACGCTGCCGGGGTGGGGGCGGCGACGATCTACCGGCGGTGGTCGAGCAAGGAGGTGCTGCTCACCGAGACCGTCATCCGGTTGATGGAGGAGCACATCCCCACGATCCAGGACGCCCCGATCGCCGAGGGGGTCCTCGGGCTCACCCGGGGGTGGGTGCACGCCCTGGTCGCGACGCCGGTCGGCCGCGCACTCCCGCTCATCGTGGAGACCGCGTCGCACGAGCCGCGCGTCGCCGAGGCCGTCACCGAGTGGCACCTGGACCGACGGTTGCGGGTGAACGCGATGCTGCAGCGGGCGATGGACGCCGGCGACCTGCGCCCGGACGTCGACCTCGGCATCGCCGTCGACCTGCTCGGCGGGCCGACGTTCTACCGACGCGTGTTCGTCTCGCTCGACATCCAGGCGCCCGACTACCCGGTGCGACTGGCCCGGGAGTTCCTGCGCTGGGCCGGCTGGACCGGCGACGTCTCGACGGTGGGGGTGGCCTCGTGACCGGGATCGTCCCGGAGGAGTTCGCCCCGACCGCGGCCTGGACCGACATGGGCGTCGGGACGACCCCGTCGGCGCCGGGGCACTGGATCGGGTTCAACCGACGCTCCGACGCGGCGCGCCAGGTGTCCGACCTGATCCGGGCCGACATCGTCGCCGGCCGCTTCACCGGCCCGCTGCCCTACGAGTGGGAGCTGCTCGACCTGTACGGCACGACGCGGAACGTCCTGCGGGCTGCGCTGACGTTGCTCAAGGAACAGCGGCTGCTCACCCGTGCACCACGATCCGGCACGTTCGGTGTCCGGCCCGTCGCCTCGGTGAGCCTGGCCCGCACGTCCGACGAGGTCACGATCTACGGCGAGACGGCCGGCGGCAGCGTGTTCGAGTCACCCCGGCTCAGCATCGTGCACCTGTGCGTGCAGCAGGTGACCGCGCCGGAGACCGTCCGGCGCAACCTGCAGATGACCGGCAGCAGCGCGTTCTTCGTCGAGAGCCTCATCTCGTTCGACGGCGAACCGAGCCGGGTCCGGACGAGTTGGGTACCGCACGAGCGCTTCCCCGACCTGGTCGCCGAGCCGCTCACCGAGTACGTGCCGGACGTGCTGGTCCGGAAGGCCGGTACGCGTCCGGAGGCCCGGCGGCTGCTGCTGAGCACCGTGAACGCCGACCAGTGGACGGCCGACCTGCTGGACATCGACCCCGGTCAGGCGATCTTCCACATCGAGCGGTTGATGTGCCTGGCGGACGGGACGCCCGTCGAGTACGGGTTCTCGCGGTACCGCGGGGACCGGGCGGTGATCGACTCGCGGATCATCTGACCCGTGCGCCCGGGCTCAGTCGGTCCGCACCGAGAAGACGTCGCCCGGCTGGCACCCGAGCTCCTGGCAGAGCCGGGTGAGCGTGGAGAAGCGGATCGCGCGTGCCCGGTTGTTCTTCAGCACCGACAGGTTCACCACGGTCACCCCGACCCGGTCCGCGAGCTCGGTCAGCGTCATGCCCCGAGCGGCGAGCAGCTCGTCGAGGTGGCAGACGACCGCGTGGCCGTCCTCTTGTTCCGGGGGCATCAGACCAGCCCGGACTGGTCGCGCACCATCCGCTGCGAGGCGGTCAGGGCGAACCGGAAGCAGATGACGACGAGCAGGCCGAGGTACACGGGCACGAACTGGTGGTCGACGTCGGGCGTCGGCAGACGCCCGTCCCAGCCGAGCCCCGACACCACCCAGTTCCACCCCATCCGGCGGACGAACTGGGGCACGAACCCGGCCACGAGCACCGCAGCCGCGAGCCAGTCGAGGATCCGGGTCGTCGACCGGTCGAACAGCCCACCGCGCGAGATCTTCCACGCCACCGCCGCCACGAGGGCGATGAGCGCACTGACGAACAGGACCTCGAGCGCATCACCGACCCGGATGTACCCGATCGCCCCCGCCGGCACGTCCGCGATCGGGGCCCGGAGCACGAGGTGGTCGGCGGTGACGGTCGCACCGCCGGGCGGCTGCGGGACGTCGCTCGTCGCGGTCATCCGGACGGGCACGGACACCGTTCCGGAGCTGACCGAGCGGACGAGCAGGTCGACGTACCGCCAGACGACGAGCGCGATGCCGATCACGCAGCAGGCGACGTAGGCGAGGTAGGAGTTCCGGCCGCGGGGCGGTTCGTACACGGGTGCGGTCATGGCGTCTTCCCCTGTCGATCATCGATACCATCGAATTTCGATACAACGATAAACGATGGGTCGGACCGGTGCAAGACCCCGTCCCGCTCCGACCTACAGCAGGCCGAAGACCGCCTGCGCGCCGAGGCTCGTGCCCGCCACGAGCGCCCAGAGCGCGATACCGAGCAGCATCGGACGGAAGCCGGCACGTCGCAGCGCCGCGAAGTCCGTCGAGCAGCCGATCGCCGCGAGCGCCACCGTGATGAGGAACGACGCCGCGGTCGAGAAGCCGGGGGCCGCACTGGCCGGCAGCACCCCGACGGTCCGGAGCAGCACCACCACGAGGAACCCGATCAGGAACCACGGGACCAACCGGAACACGCGGAACCCGCTGCGCGACCCCGTGTCGGGCGTGAGCTGCTCGCGGGAGGCGCGTCGGGCCTCCAGTCCGGCCAGCCCGATGACGATCGGGATGATCATCAGGGTCCGCACCAGCTTCACGACGACCGCCGTGTCGGTCGCCTGGCGACCGTAGACCGTCGCCGTGGCGACGACGGACGACGTGTCGTTCACCGCCGTCCCCGCGAAGACGCCGAAGGCGTGCTGGCTGAGGCCGAGGGCGTGGCCGAGCAGGGGGAAGGCGAACACCGCGGCGATGTTGCAGAGGAAGATCGTCGACATCGCGTAGGCGACGTCCGCGCTGACCGCACCGATGACGGGCGTGACGGCCGCGATCGCGGACGCACCGCAGATGCCGGTCCCCACGCCGATCAGGGTGCGGAGGGTGCCCGACACCCGGAGCAGTCGGCCGATCCCCCACGCTGCTCCGAGACACACGACGAGCGTCGTGAGCATCACCGGCAGGGTCTCACCGCCGATGCGCAGGACCTCGCCGATGGAGAGCTGCGCGCCGAGCAGGACGACCGCGAACTGCAGGACGCGGCTCGACGAGAACTTGACGCCGGGAGCGAGCACGGCGAGGGTACCGCCGGTGCGGCGACGGACGAGCCAACCGAGCACCGCGCCGATCAGGACGGCGGGGACGGGCCCGCCCACGACCGGGACGACCGATCCGATCAGGGTCGCGACGAGGCCGATCGCGACGGCGACGGCGACACCGGGAGCGGCGGTGCGGGCGAACTGCATGGGAACAGCATCTCGTGCTCGCGGCCGTGGTGCGGTCCAGCCGGGCAGGATTGCGTGGTGGAGTACTCGGGCGAGCGGTGGGTGCAGCGGCTGCGTGACGGCGAGATGCCGAAGCGGTGGCCGGTCCTGCTCGTGGCCGCGGTGACGACGGCCGCGGGGCTCGGCGTGCTCGTCGCCGAGTTCGCGTCGCCGGACTTCCTGCGCGGTCTCGACAGCGCCCGCACACAGGCCAACTTCGTCCTGTGGCCGCTGTTCGTCGCCGGGTTCGGCCTGCTGCTGGCGGTGGTGACCTGGAGCGCCGGTCGGACCGATCGCCGCACCCTGGCACGGATCCGGGAACGCCGCGCGCCCCGGTTCCACCTGCCGGTCTCCGCGTCGGGGTTGCGGGCGACCGACGACCTGCCGGGCCCCCGACCCGAGATCTGGACCGTCGACGCGTCCGGTCTGCACGCGTGGGCGCCGTCGCGGGCGGAGCCGGTGTTCGACCTGCCCTGGACCCACATCCGGAAGTTCTCCGTCGCCACGAAGGACGCACGCGGACAACGGGTCGACTTCGGCGTCTGGATCAGCACGACGGTCGGCGAGGACGTCGTGGTGGAGCCGCGACCAGCACTCGGACGTGGGTTCGAAGGCGGCCCGGACAAGCTCGCGACGATCGTTCGGGTCCTCCGCGCACTGCAGCGCGAGCTTGCTGCCGCCGATCAGCCCTGAGCGGGCGGGACCTCGCCGGTCATGTCGACGCGCTCGGTGCCGTCGTTCCAGATGTACGTCGCGGTGGTGCGACCGGAGGCGTCCGCGTTCGCCTCGTTCGCCTTCGCGTACGTGTAGGTGACCTTGATCGAGGCGTCGGCCAATCGTTCGACAACCGGCTCGAACGCGTACTGCTCGGAGGTCGCGGTGCCGAGGTACCGGCCCTGGTGGAAGAGCAGGATCGCGTACGGCGAGCCGGCGGTGCCGAACTCGGGCGCGACGACGGACCAGGACAGTGAGGCGCAGGCGTCGTAGCCGGTGTAGTCGGCGTTCGCAGCGTCCCACTTGGTGTCCTCGAGGCCGGCGGGCGAGGGCAGCGCAGCGATCCCGGCGGCTGCTGCCTCGGAGCCGGTCGCGGGACCACAGGTCGGGGTGGGGGTCGGCGTCGGTGTCGGCGTGCTCGTCGGCGACGGGGTGGCTGCCGTGTCCGTCGGCGCCGCGGTCACGGTCTCGGTGACGGTCGGGGCCGCGTCGCCACCGTCCCCGCCACCGGAACAGCCGGTCAGCAGGGCGACCACGGCCGCGCCGGTCAGGAACAGAGCAGTCTTCGAGGTGCGCACCACTCCACGGTGCACCGACGGCAGTGTCGGCGCTCGCATCGTTACCGGCCCGTAGTCTGCTGGCATGCGGAGAGAGGACATCGGGGCATCGGCGGACGTCGTGGACGACCACGTCGTGGGTCCGCACGGACCGGTCCCGATCCGGCGCTACCGCCCGCAGGACCCCGCACCCGCTCCGACGCTGGTCTGGCTGCACGGGGGTGGGTTCTTCCGCGGCGACCTGGACCTGCCCGAGTCGGACGCCGTGGCCCGTGCGCTCAGCGCCCGCGGCATCCCGGTGATCACCGTCGACTACCGCCTCGGTCCGCTGCCCGGCATGCCATGGATCGGGCGGACGGGTCCACGAGCACGCCGACGTGCACCGCACGCGCGGGACGAGGTCGTAGCGGTGCTCCGCTCGCTCGCGGAGGAGTGCCCGGCCGGCCTGCTGCTCGGTGGCGCGAGTGCCGGCGCATGCCTCGCGGCGTCGGCGGTCGCCGCTGGCCCGCCCCTGGCCGGCACCGTGCTCGCGTACGGGTTCTTCCACGCGCGGATCCCCCGCGACCCGGCAGTACAGCGTCTCGTGCGCGGGCACCGGCGGATCACGCACGCTCCACTGTTGCTCGACGCCGCGAACCGCACCTACGCCGGGCCGCTCGGCGCCGGAGCGTTCCCGGCACCGGAGGACCTCAGCACGTTCCCGCGCACCCTGGTGCTCGACGCCGAGCGAGACACGATGCGCGCATCCGGCGACCGGTTCGCACGGCAACTCGGTGCCGCGGGGGTCGATCTCGAGCGTCACGTCCTGCCCGACAGCCGGCACGCCTTCCTCAACCGACCGGGCAGCATCGACTTCGCGGCTGCCGTCGACCTGGTCGCTTCGTGGGTGGTCCGCCGACCCGACTGAGCGTTCGAGCGTGTGCGACCGTCGGACATTCCGGTGACGCCACGGCGAACCGGACGTATTCTGCTGTCGGAAGCAACGGCGGTTCCGAACACCCTTCGCCACGTTCACCGTCGTGGCGTCCCGCCTCTGCGACGAAGAGTCCAACCGTGACCGAACACCTCATCGAGTACGTCGCCCGTGACCGCACGGGCATCACCGCCGTCGTGACGACCACCAGCGTCATCGACGTCGACACCGTGATCCAGCACATCAGCTCCGGCCACACCGGCTACTACGTGGCTGCCGACTCCTGGAAGCGCACGCCGGTCCGGAGCATGTCGTTCATCGGCGGCACCTACCTGTTCGCGAACTGGGACGGCTCGAAGCGGAACATGCTGCACGACCTGGCGTTCCGGTCGCCGACGCGCGCGGTCCGGACAGAGGAGCCGACGGAGACCCGCTTCGCGCGCTTCCTCAGCGCGGTGTTCGGCCGCCGACTGCCGCAGCCCTGACCCCCGCCTACCCTGCTGCTGCCGCTGCGCACGTCCGTGAGAGCATGACGGGCATGCAGAAGGGGGAGCACATGCTCGCGAAGGACGTGTCCGACAAGCGGTTCCGACCGACCAAGTGGCGGGAGGGCTACGACCAGGGTGAGGTCGATGCGTTCCTCGACCGGATCCAGACCACCCTCGCCGGGTACGAGCAGGGGCGGCCGGTGGATCCGCTCACGCCGGATGACGTGACCGCCGTGCGATTCCAACCGACGAAGTTCCGCGAGGGCTACGACCAAGACCAGGTCGACGACTTCCTCGACCAGGTCGTCGTGGCACTCCGCTCGCACATGGCTCGCTGAGACCGGCGCCGACGCAGAACGACATCCCCGTCGTCGTACGACGTCGGGGATGTCGTTCCGGGTCGATCCCGCCAGTCGAGCGAGCCCTCAGACCTGCGCGCCCTCCAGCGTCGCCGCGAGCGGGTCGAAGTCCTCGGGCAGCGACGCGATCGGTGCGACGGTCGACTCGACCTCGATGAACGAGCGGGCGGCGATCGACTCCTCGACCGCGACCATGGTGTCGAGCACGTGGTACCCGACCTCGCCGGTCGCGATGTGCGACCCACCACCGCGGATCGCCCGCGCCATGTCGAGCACGCCGAGGCCACGACCGACGGTGGGCTCCTCGTCGAGCAGGACCTCGAAGTCCTGCGAGAAGGGGAACGTCGCGTCCGCGGTCAGCGGTCGCGCGATCCGGATCGGGTGCCCACCACCGAACGTGTTCGGGTCGGGCAGGACGATCGTGCCCTCGGTCCCGTTGACCTCGAACACGCCGTGGCGGAACAGCGGGGTGTCGAACGACAGCAGCGACTGTGCGTTGCCGCCCTGCTCGAACGAGGTCAGGACGGAGACGTGGGTCGGCACCTCGACGGGGAACGAGTCGCCGGCGTTCGGTCCGACGACCAACTGCCGCGTCGACCGCGACTGAGACCCCGTCGCGACGACGGAGTCGATCGGTCCGAGCAGGTGCACGAGCGCCGTGAAGTAGTACGGGCCGATGTCGAACAACGGGCCCGCACCCTTGGCGTAGAGGAACGACGCGTTCGGGTGGAACACGTCCGGCCCCTGCCACTGCATGCTCGTGACCGCGGTGAGCGGGGTGCCGATCACACCGGCCTCGATCGCTCGCTTGGCGGTCTGCCAGCCCGGGCCGAGCACGGTGTCGGGGGCGATGCCGAGCTTCAGACCGAGGGAGTCGGCGAGTTCGACGAGCGATGCGGCCGAGGCACGGTCCACGCCGATCGGCTTCTCGCTCCACACGTGCTTGCCGGCACGCAGTGCGTCCATCGAGACGGCGACGTGCGTGGCGGGGAGCGTCAGGTTGATGACGATCTCGACGTCAGGGTCGGCGAGCACGGATGCGCCGTCGCCCGAGGCCGCGACACCCCACTTCGAAGCCGACGCCGCGGCGCGCTCCGTGTCGATGTCGCCGATCCGGACGACCTCGACGTCGGGGAACGTCGTGAGGTTCGCCAGGTACTGCTCGCTGATCATGCCGGCGCCGATGAAGCCGATGCCGACGCGTCCGGTGCGGGTCATGCGGACACCTCCGATGCGGACGACGAACCGGCCGGCGCGAGCTGTGCCGCGAGCCACTCGTACGACTGCTGCACACCGTCGAAGACGTCCCCGTCGAACCCGTCGAACTCGATGACGGCGTACTCGAGCGCCGTCGCCGCACGCAGCGCCTCGGCGAGCCGGACGTCGCCCTGGCCGGCCGGGGTCTGGTCGGTGGGGATCGTCGCGGTGGAGATGTCGTCGCGCATCGGACCGTCCTTGACGTGCACGGCGACGATGCGGTCGCCGAGCTCCTCGATGAACGCGACGACGTCGATGCCCGCGGCCGATGCCCAGTACAGGTCGAGCTCGAGCACCACGGCCGGGTCGAGCAGCGACGCGAGCACCTGCAGCGCGGGCTGCCCGTCGATCTGCGGTCGGAGCTCGTGGTCGTGGTTGTGGTAGCCGACGCGCAGACCGTGCTCGGCGGCCTCGACGGCGGCGGCGTTCAGTCGTGCGGCGACGCGCTCGACGCCCTCGCGGGTCGTCCACGCGTCGGGCCCGACGAACGGGTCGATGACGATCTCGAGGCCGAGTTCGTTCGCCGCGGCGAACGTGTCTGCGTGCGACGGAGCGGTCATCACGGTGCCGTCGGGCAGCGGGATGGTCTCCTCGACCAGGAACGCGTGGCCGGTCTTCGCGGTGATGCCGTGGGCGTCGAACGCGGACTTGAGCTGCGGTGCTCGGTCCACGAACGCGAACGCCTCGACGGTGTCGAAGCCGATCTCGGCAAGGCGGCGGACGCCGCCGTCGAGGTCGGGCTCCAGCGCGGCGTTCACCGTGTAGAGCTGCAGGGAGATGGCGGGAGCCATGTCGGGTCCTTTCCGGGGGTGGTACAGGTGACTGCCTGGAGGCGCGACTCGCGTTGCGGACGCGAGTCGCGCCTCCCGGCTGGTTGCGTTGGTCAGCGGACCGACTTGATCGGCAGGATCACGAGGGCACCGAGGATGACGGCGACGCCGGCACCCCAGAGCATGAGCGTGTAGTTCTGACCACCGCCGATGCCGAGCAGGAACAGGCCGACGGCCGGAGCGAGCGACTGCGGCAGCGCGTTCGCGATGTTGATGACGCCGAGGTCCTTGCCGGGGCGTTCCGGGTCGGGCAGCACGTCGACGATCAGGGCGGTGTCGATGGCGGCGTAGATGCCGAAGGCGAAGCCGAGGACGATCTCGGCGAAGTAGAAGCCGCCGACGGTGTCGACGTGGGCCAGGATCACGAGGCCGACCGCGGTCAGTGCGGTGGAGCCCCAGACGAAGACCTTCCGGCGCTGGACGCGGTCCGACACCCAGCCGGAGACGGCGGCGCTGACGAGCAGGGCGACCGTGTACAGCAGGACGCCGAACGCGACGACCCCGACGGCCTCGGCCTGCGGCAGACCGATGCGGTCCTGCATGTAGAGCAGGCGGTACGTCGTGAACATGAACGTGCCGAAGGTGATGAGGAAGCGACCCCACCATGCCAGGCCGAAGTCCGGGTGCTTGATCGGGTTGGTCCAGAACGAGCTGATCAGGTTGATCCAGCTGAACGGCTTGACCGGCGTCGTCGGCAGGTCGTCGCGGGCCACGAAGCAGTAGACGAGGATCGCGATGATCGCCAGGACACCCGGGGCGATGAAGAGCACCGGGAGGTTGCCGACCAGGTACACGGCCAGGTACAGACCGGCGAGGATGGCAGTGTTCTGCGCGAGGGCGATGACGCTCGAGGCCTTGCCGCGCTGGAACTCCGGCACGTTGTCGGCGAAGCTCGCGGTCAACGTGGCGAGGACGGCGTTCGCCGTGACCTGCGCGAGGACCCAGGCCAGCGTGAGCTGCAGGACGTTCGGCGAGAACGCGAGCCAGGCGAGCGAACCGACGAAGACGATGACGCCGCCGAGCATCCACGGGCGTCGGCGTCCCCAGCGGCTGCGGGTGCGGTCGGAGATCGCACCGAACAGCGGGTTGGCGAACAGCGCGCCGAGGGCACCGAACGGCAGGACCGAGCCCACCACGGTCTCGGGGCTCGTGGGGTTGAGCTCGGTCGCCTTGATCGACATGCTCACGAAGACCGGCGTGAGCAGGGCGACGAACAGGCCGAACTGGGCGAAGCTGAGGCCCCAGAGGTAGCCACGGCCCACACGCATCGTGCTGACGGACTGCGTGATCCCCTCGACTGAGAACGCTCGGGGCGCCGCGGCGTCCGAGGCGGTGGCACCGGCGGCTGCGGTGACCGCTGGTGATGCGGTCCCGGCGATGCCGCGTGTGGGTTCTTCCTTCGACGTCGGTGTCGACATGACTCCTCCTCGAGTCATAGGGGGCTTCGGGGCCCTCGAATACCTAGTGCTGCTAGGTGATCGGGACTGTAGCACCGGAAACCTCCGACCGGAAGTTTTTGAGCCGATTGTTGCGCCGGTACATTGGCAGGCGTGACCTCCAACGATGGAATCGGCACCAGGGGCCCCTACGCCAAGGGCGTGCAGCGTCGGCGGGAGATCCTCGACCAGACGCTCGACGTCGTCGCCTCGCGCGGGATCGACGGCACCTCGCTGCGCGCCATCGGCGATGCGATCGGGGTCTCGCACGCGGCGCTGAAGCACTACTTCTCGTCACGCGAAGCGCTGCTGGTCGAGGTCCTGCGGGAACGCGATGCCGCCTCGGACCGGGCTCTCGGCGACACCGAGGGCGTCTTCACCAGGCTGTCGTTCGTCGCCGACCGGAACGTCAGCGAGCCGGCACTCGTGACCCTCTACACGACCCTGCTCGGGGCATCGGTGGAGGACGGCAACGAGACGGCGCGGGAGTTCTTCGCCGCACGGTTCGACGAGGCACGGGGGAACCTGGTCGCCCAGCTGCGCGACGAGCTCGCGGCGTCGGGGCGACACTCGGACGCCGACCTGGAGCAGGTGGCGTCGCTCATCATCGCGGCGTTCGACGGACTGCAGGTGCAGTGGCTGCTGGACCGGAACGTGGACATCGCGGGGACGCTGCGGTTGCTGGAGCGGGTGCTGTAGGGGGGCATGCCACGTGTCGACGTGGAACGACGTCCTCGTCGTCGTACGACGACGAGGACGTCGTTCCGAGTCGACGAACGACCCCTACTCCTCGCCGTCCTCTTCCGGGTTGAAGTGCGAGTCGTCCCCGACGTGCCCAGCGGCCAGGCCGTCCGGGTGGTTGGGGATGGTGTTGTCGTCGCCGAGCCCACCCGGCTTCTCGGTGCCCTCGGAGTCGTTCACGGGGGCCTTGGCGTCGTCGTCGTGCGTGTTGCTGCTGTCGGTCATGGTCTGCTCCAGTGCAGTGGTCGAACCGAGGGCGACGCCCCCGGCAGGTGCTGACCTCGGACGCTACGTGCCGCTGCTCGGAATCCCCCCACCAGCCGCGTGCCCCGACCGGTCGACAGCGGGGTCGCCGCTCGGTAGATTGTTCAACAACCCGCGACGACAGGGAGTCCCCGTGACGACGATCGACCTGAACAGCGACCTCGGCGAGGGGTTCGGCGCCTGGACGATGGGCGACGACGCCGCGATGCTCGACGTCGTGTCGAGCGCCAACATCGCCTGCGGATTCCACGCCGGCGACCCGACGATCATGCTCGCCACCGCCCGCGCCGCCGCCGAGCGCGGGGTCGCCATCGGAGCACACGTTGCCTACCGCGACCTCGCCGGCTTCGGTCGCCGTCCGGTGCACGTCACCCCGGACGAACTCCACGCCGACGTCGTGCACCAGCTCGGCGCGATGGCCGCCACCGCGCGGGTCGCCGGCACCGCTGTCACCTACGTCAAGCCACACGGCGCCCTCTACAACACCGCCTGCGCCGACCCGGTCCAGGCCGAAGCCGTGGTCCGGGCGGTCGCCGACGTCGACAGCGCGCTCGCGGTGCTCGCGCTGCCGGGATCCGAACTCCTGCTCGCTGCCGAACGCCACGGGCTCCGCGCGGTCGCCGAGTCCTTCGCCGACCGTGCCTACGAACCCGACGGCGCCCTGGTGTCCCGCAGCACGCCGGGATCGGTGCTCGACGATCCGGACGAGGTCGCGGCTCGCGTCCTCCGGATGGTCACCGACGGGGTCGCGACCGCCGTCGACGGCTCCGAGCTGCAGGTCAGCGCCGACTCCGTCTGCGTGCACGGCGACTCCCCCGGTGCCGTCGCGATGGCGCGCGCGATCCGATCACTGCTGACCGAGCACGGCGTCACGATCGCGCCGTTCGCACCGTGACCGTCCTCGACCTCCGGCCCGCTGGGCGCGCGGCCTTGCTCGCCACGTTCGACTCGCTGCCGCAGGTCGTCGCGTTCCGCGCCGGGCTGACCGCGGCTCGGCTGCCCGGCCTCACCGAGGTCGTGTCCGGCGCGCGGACCCTGCTGCTCCGGTACGACCCGGCGTCGACCGACGCCGCGAGACTCCGCAGCGCACTCGAACGGGTCGTCCCGTCCGTCGACGCCGAAGCGGCGAGCGCCGCGGACCCGCTCGTCATCCCGGTGGTCTACGACGGCGAGGACCTCGACCAGGTCGTCGCCCTGACGGGCATGCGCCGCGACCGCGTGATCGCGTGGCACACCGGCCAGCTCTGGACGAGCGCCTTCTGCGGCTTCGCCCCGGGCTTCAGCTACCTCACCGGCACCGAGCCGTCACTCGACCTGCCCCGCCGGAGCACGTCGCGCACCGCCGTCCCGAGTGGCGCCGTCGCGCTGGCGGGCGAGTTCAGCGCCGTCTACCCCCGCGTCTCCCCCGGCGGCTGGCAGCTCATCGGCCGCACCGACGTGCCGATGTGGTCGCTCGACCGGGAGCCGCCGGCGCTGGCACCCGCCGGCACACGGGTCCGGTTCGTCGACGCGGGTGCGGCATGAGCGGGCTGACCGTCCTGCAGGTCGGCTTCGGCGTCGCCACGCAGGACCTGGGGCGCCCCGGCTTCAGTGACATGGGCCTCGGCGCGGCGGGCGCCGCCGACCGCGGATCCGCCGCACTGGCCAACCGGCTGGTCGGCAACCGTCCCGATGCGGCCGTCCTGGAGGCCCTGCTCGGCTCCGTCACCCTGCGGACCGACGCGTACGTGGTCGCCGCCACCGCCGGGGCCGCCTGCCCGGTCGAGATCGAGCGGGCAGACGGGCGGGTCCGCGGTGCGGCCTCGCACGAGGTCCTGATGCTCGCCCCGGGCGACACGCTCCGGATCGGTACGGCCACCGCCGGGCTGCGCTCATACATCGCGGTCCTCGGCGGGTTCGCGGTCGAGCCCGTGCTCGGCAGTCGCTCGTGGGACTCGCTCGCACGCCTCGGGCCTCCGCCGTCGTCACCGGGTGACGTCCTGCCGATCGGCGACGCGCGCGCTTCGTGGCCGATCGTCGACGCCGTGCCGCAACCCGACGAGCGCTGGCCGGACGACCCGGTGGTCCTCGACGTCGCCGCCGGCCCCCGTGACGACTGGTTCACGCCGGGCTGGCGCGACACCCTGACCGGACAGGACTTCACCGTCGGGTCGGACAGCGACCGCGTGGGGGTCCGCACCACGGCTCCGCAGCCGCTCGTCCGCGCCGTGACGCACGAGCTGCCGAGCGAAGGCGTCGAGACCGGGTCGCTGCAGGTCCCGCCGGAGGGCTTCCCGGTGCTGTTCCTCGCCGACCACCCGGTCACCGGCGGCTACCCCGTCGTGGCGGTCCTCACGCCGGAGTCGGTCGACCGGGCGGCGCAGCTCCGGCCGGGCGACACCATCCGCTTCCGGCTCGTCCACTGACGACCGGCCGGCTGACCGATCCGGAACAGGGCGGTGCCGCCGCCGGTTGAGTCGGACACTACCGACGAAAGGTGCACCACATGTCGATCACCGTCCTGCTCGAAGTCCAGTTCCAGAGCGACGTCCCCGCTGACACCGTCGAGGCGGCGATCCGCGAGACGCTCGCGCAGACCCGCGCGTTCGACGGCTGCGAGTCCCTCGAGGTGCTGGTCGACGACGCCGACCCGACACGCATGGTCGTCGTCGAGTCCTGGACGAGCGGGGCCGCCCACGACGCCTACGAGGCATGGCGGGCGACCCCGGACGGTGCCGCAGCGATCGGACCGATCGTCGCCGCACCGCCCCTCGCGCGGACGTTCGCACGGACGATCGCGATCGGCTGACCTGCTGCGGGTCAGCCCGTGTACTCGTAGGTGCTGACCCAGTCGATGTCGAGGTGCCCGGCGGCGCCCCAGTTCCCGACCTGGAACATGTACCGGTGCGCGGTCGTCGGCACGTTCGACGCCACCGTCTTGATGACCTTGCCGTCGAGCAGGTACTGCACCGACTTGCCGGGGATCCACTCGACCGAGTAGACGTGCCAGCTGCGCCAGGTCACCCCGGTGCTCATGCTCGTCGAGTTCGCTTCCTGCCCGGCGACCATCGAGTGGTGGTGGAGCATCGGCGATCCCTCGAAGTTCGCCTCCGGGTAGTCGATCTCGCCGTCCGACCAGACGTTCGACGACGGCCACAGCATGAACGCTGCACCGTTCCCGTTGCCGCCGGTGGCCTTGGCACGGACGCTGAACTTGCCGCCCACGTGCGACCACGCGCCGTTCGGGGTCCCGAAGGTCCCCGCGGCTCCGTGCTTGCCGTCGAGCGTGACGTCCATGTAGCCGTCGCGGGCGCTGACCTGTGAGCCCGACCAGTACGTGCCGGCCGTCCCGTCCGGGTAGGGCTGCCACGAGTTCGCGTAGGTCATCGCGAACTGGCCGTTCGCCGAGGCCGTCGTGCTGAAGTTCTCGACGAAGGTCTGCTTGAACTTGCCGACGTTGCCGACCGGGGCGGTGACCCCCGCGTAGGCAACGGTTCCCGCTCCGAGCGGCGCCGCCACGACGACGGCTCCGATGAGTGTGGCGATGAGTGCTGTCCGCCTGATCCTGCGGTGCTGCATGTGTCACTCCCTGGTGTGACTGGTGGCACCCGTTCCCCTCGGACACCCAGCCGGATCTCGGCTGCGCGTCGAAGGTAGGTGCATTCCGCAACGAATGCCGGGGGTTGACACCCACCCGCTGGAGATGTTGCAGAGCGGCACACCTGTGACCACGAGCCACATCGCGCCCTCGTCAGCGGTATCGTGTTTGCATGCAAACGTCGGTCGTTGATGGTGTCTACACCACACCCATCTACGCGTTGAACGAAGCCGCGCAGATCGTCCGCGCGCCCTCGAGTTCGTTCGCGCGGTGGGCCCATGGACACAAGTTCCGACAACGGCGCGAGGGTGAGTGGGGGTGGAGCGAGCCGATCCTCACCGGAGTGCGCGAAGGACGTGGCTACACCGTCCCGTTCAATGCCCTCGCTGAGGGGTACATCGTCGAGACCTTCCGCCGAGCTGGACTGCCCATGGCGCGGATCCGTCCGGCGATCACCGCGCTCCGGAACGAGATCGGCATCGAGAACGCGCTTCTGAGCGAACGCCTCAAGACTGACGGTGCGGAGATCCTGTTCGAGAACGGTGACGACGAGCTGGTCGTCGTTCGGAACAAGCAAGGCGTGTTCCGGGACGTCGTCGCGGAGTACCTCCGGACGATCACCTACCGCAACGGATACGTCCAGTCCGTACGACTCCCGACCTACGAGCGGGCAGAGGTCGTCGTTGATCCGCTCCGGAACTCGGGCCAGCCGACGATCGACCGGATCGGCGTGAGCGTCGAGAGTGTCGTCAGCCGCGTCCGCGCCGGAGAACCGATGGCGGATGTCGCTGAGGACTTCGGTCTGGCGAAGCGAGAGTTGCAATCCCTGCTCCTGCAGGCAGCGTGATCGTGCTGTCTGCCCGGTTTCTTCTCGACCGATCTGTCGGAGGGCGACTCCTCGTCCGCAGGCTCCGCGAAGCAGGCTGGGACGCTCGCACGCTCGCAGAGGAGTACGGCGACGACCGCGCACAACGAATGCGCGACGAAGAGTGGATTGCCGAGCGCACTCGCGGCGGGTTCCTTCTGCTGGCCAAGGACCACCGCGTGGCCAGCCGGCCACTCGAAGCACCGGCGATCTACATGAACGACGCGAGAGTCATTGCCTTTGCGCGCGGAGAGACCACCGCTGGAGTGGTGGGTGACCTGTGTCTCGAGCACGAGCGGTCCATCCATCGGCTGGCGCAGGCCAGCGCGCCGTTCGTGATGTCCCTCAGCGAACGCGGGATCCGTCGGAAGCGCCTCAACTTCCCGTGACGGGACTCAGCTGACGGCAGGGTCAGCGTGCGGCGTGCTCCCGCGCTTCCATGGCATCCCAGGCGAAGCTCGCGAGCCAGTGCGTGGAGTAGTACTCCTCGCCGACGCTGGCGGCCAGACCCGAGGCCAAGAGCCGGTCGGCCGCCTCGTCGAGCAGGGTCGCGAGCCCGTCGTCGTCGAACTCACCGGCGCGCAGGGCGTCCGCGATGCGCCGGGCCGAGCCCGCTCGCGACAGGTCGAGCCCGAACAGGTGCACCTGCTGCGGGTCGTTCTCGTCGCGGACCACCGTCGACTGCAGGATCGCGTCACCCGACCGCACCTCGGCGAAGAAGCCGTCCGACCACGTCGCGAACTCGGCCGGGGTCAGCACAGCCCGCATCAGGTCGGCCTCGGCCAGTCCGGCGGACAGGAAGTCGTGCCCGCTGCGCTCCCAGGCGAACGGCCACCCGGCGTCCTCGCCGAACCACTCGCGCGCCGCCCGCTCCACCGTCGTGGCGAGCTCGTCGCGACCGAGCGACCGTGCGGCCTCGAGCACGAGCAGCAGCCCGAAGGCCGAGTTCGAGTGCACCCCGTGCCGCACCGGGTGGGCAGCGCCGTCGACCCAGCGGGCGACGAGTTCCTCGAGCACGTCGACGACGGGCGCGAACCCGGGGGCGAGCTGCCGGATGGCCGGCACCTCGGACGCGGAGACCTCGGCGGCGAGCTTCGCGAGCCAGGCCCACCCGTAGGGGCGCTCGAAGTGCGGCGTCGTGTGGAAGTAGGCGGCTTCCGTCGCCAGGTGATCCGCGCTCAGGTGGGCCTGCAGGATCGTGGTGAGCCGGGCCTCCTGGTCGGCCGGCAGGCCGTGCGCGACCAGGCGCGCTGCGAGCCAGTGCATGTGCACGGACGAGTGCCAGTCGTAGGACGTCGCGAAGGCGGGGTGCAGCTCGACCGGCAGCGCTCGGTCGTCCGGGCCGGACGTCGTGTGGTGCGCCGCGTACGGGTACTCGCGCGAGGTGTTCTCGGCGGCGACGGCCGCGAAGCGGTCGGCCCACGCGGCCCGGGTCAGGTCGAGCGGGGCAGCATCAGAAAGCGACAAGGTACATGACTCCCATGTTGACGACGAGCAGGATGGCGGCGGTCGGGATCTGCGCCTTGATCGGACCGTACTTGTCCCGCATCTCGAGCAGGGCGGCCGGCACCAGGTTGAAGTTCGCGGCCATCGGTGTAACCAGCGTTCCGCAGAAGCCGGCGAGCATGCCGATGGCGAAGACCGCGGCGGGGTTGCCGTCGAAGCCCTGCACCAGGACGGGCCAGCCGATCGCGGCCGTCATGATCGGGAAGGCGGCGAACGCGTTGCCCATGATGATCGTGAAGAGCGCCATGCCGAGGCAGTAGACGACCACCGCGGCGATCAGCGAACCGCCGGGCAGGATCGACTTGATGATCGTGCCGACGGCGTCGCCGACACCGGCCTGGGTGAACACGATGCCGAGGGTGGAGAGCATCTGCGGCAGCAGCGCCGCCCACCCGATGGCCTGCAGCAGACGACCGCCCTCGCGGATGGGCGTGGCGATCCTCGGCGGGCGCAGGACGAACACCGCGACGACCACGGCCAGCACCGAGCCGATGCCCAGGCCGGTCAGGGTCGCGCTGCCCTCGGCGAGCAGCGGTTCGCCACCGATCGAGACGAGCGGACCGAGCGTCGCCACGAGGACGGCGACCACGGGCACGACCAGCGCCGGGATGAAGAGCTTGTTGCCGAACCGGGTGGCGAACGCCGCACGCTCGTCCGGGCTGGTGGTGGCGAGGACACTCGTGCTGGCGGACGGTTTCGTCGCGGCAGCGGTTGGCTCGGCCGGGCCGGTCTCGGCACCCGTGCCGGCGCCGGGGATGCTGGCGACCCGCGAGCGACTGGTGGTCCCGGTGAACCCGAGTCCGGCGAGCGCGACCATCACCAGGACGGCGATGCCGAGCACCCACGACGGCGCGGTCTTCGCGGCGACGAAGGTGCCGTAGAAGAACGAGACCCCGAGGATCCCCCAGAACGCCGCGTTGCCGAGTCGCTTCGCGTGCGCGGTGTCCGTGACGATGAGCACGGCCACCGCGATGAAGAACGCGCCGATGAGCCAGTAGAGCCATTCGCTGGTGATCACGCTGCGGCTCCCTGCGTCGGGGCGTCGACGCGTGCGTCGGCAGCCATCTTGTCGAGCGTGCGGTCGAACAGCAGCAGCCGCGTGCCGTGGACGAGGAGCGCGGCGATGCCGGTCGGGATCGCCCACAGCGCCAGGTCGATGGGTTCGAGCGACAGACCGTAGGTGGCGTCGACGAAGGTCGTGATGAGCAGGATCGAGCCGACCGCGACGAACACGTCCTCGCCGAAGAAGACCCCGACGGTGTCCGACGACGCCGAGTAGCCCTTGATCTTCTCGCGCATCCGCTCGTCGATCCGGCCGTACTTCTTGATCGCCGCCCCTTCGGCCATCGGGTGCACGAGCGGCCGCACGGTCTGCGCCGGCCCGCCGATGCTGGTGAGGCCGACCGCGGCCGTGACCTGCCGGATGGCCAGGTACCCGGCCAGCAGACGACCCGTCGTGAGCCTGTCGAGCTTCGCGATCAGGCGCTTGGCCTGGTCCTGCAACCCGTAGCGCTCGATCAGGCCGATGACGGGCAGGACGAGCGCGAAGGTCGTGACGGACCGGCTCGACGCGAAGCCGTCGCCGAACGCGGTGAGGATGCCGACGGGACCGATCCCGCCGATGGCCGCGGTGACGATACCCGCGACGGTCACGACGAGCAGCGCGTTGATGCGCAACGCGAACCCGATGATGACGACGGCGACGCCGATGAGGACGAACATGCGGGACAGTCTGGACCGCATTGTTCAACAATCGCAAGGGGGTGTTCTGCTCTGTAACACGACGGTCACACGGTGCAGGGTTCGCACCCTCGATGCCCGAGGCCGTGTCAGGATCGGGACATGACCCGAACCGTCAGTGGTGCCGACTCGACGGCCGAGCGGCTGCGCACCCTGATCGCGGCGGGCGAGTTCTCCCCCGGGACGCAGCTGTCCGAGGAGCGGTTGAGCGACCAGCTCGGGGTGTCGCGGAACACGCTGCGCGAGGCCTTCCGGCTGCTCGCACGCGACCGGCTCGTCGAGCACGTGTTCAACCGCGGGGTCTTCGTGCGACGACTCTCCGCCGAGGACGTCGCCGACCTGTACGCCGCCCGGCGGGTGCTCGAGGAAGCCGCGGTGCGTGCGTGCTCACCAACGGCACCGGCACTCGATGCAGCCGCGGCGGCCGTCACGGCTGCACGGGACGCTGCTGTCGCGGGCGACTGGGGCGCCGTGGGCACCGCGGACATCCGGTTCCACTCCGAACTCGTCCGCGCGGTCCCGAGCGCTCGGATCCACGGGCTGATGGACGGGCTGCTCGCCGAGATGCGGCTGGCGTTCCTGACGACCGACGACCCGGGGTCGTTCCACGCCGAGTTCGTGGAGCGGAACGACGCGATCGTCGTGGCGCTGCGCGCCGGCGACCAGGCCGGGGCATCGGCGCTGCTGGCGGACTACCTCGACGATGCGGAGCGGACGCTGCGGGCGGCCGCGGGCGCGGCAGGCTGACGGGAGGCCCGGTGCGGGTCCTGCCGACGCGCTCGGACCGCCTCGACTAGCGCTGGTACCGGCCGAGGCCGCGCTTCCTGCCGCGGAGCGCGACGGCGAGCATGCTGCCACCGAGCACCAGCCACAGGACGGCCATGATCGTTCGGAACGTGCTCGGCTCGACGATCGCCAGGACGCCCCAGACCACCCCGACCGCGATCCACACCACGCCGACCCAGACGAGCGGCCGCCCGAAGGCCGCGCGGAAGAACCGGTCGTCGCTGCTCATGGGCCGAACCCTACGCCCAGCCGTGCGACACGTCAGCCCCCGACGAGCGCCTTGACCGCGTCGATCACGATCTGCCGACGCCGCGCGGGTGCGACCGCCGCGACCAACGAGCCGTACTCGGGAGAACTCGAGCTCCAGAACGCAGCGAGGTGCATCACCAGGCCCAGCAGCACCGCGGGCCGGTAGCTGCGCGGCAGGACCCCGGCGCGCTGTGCGTGCTCGACCGCGGCGACGGCCTCGGCGTTGCTCGCAATGACGGCTTCGAGCGCACCGTCACTCCCCCGCTCGAGGCGGTGCCACGTCGCGAGCCGTTCGGCCCAGGGCCGCTGGACGTACGAGTCGTGCAGGCGGGCCGCCCACTCGGCGAGGTCGTCGGTGTCGACGGGGACCTCGTCGAACGTCTCGGCGACGGTCTGGGCGAGGAGGGCGTCGAACAGCCCTTCCTTGCTGCCGAAGTAGTGGAAGACCTGCGCCTTGTTGCTCGACGACGCCGCGGCGATCCGCTCGACCTTGGCGCCGACGAGCCCGGCCGCGGCGAACTCGTCGCGTGCTGCGAGCAGGAGTCGTGCGCGCATCGCGTCGGCGGCTGGGGGCGTGAAGCGTGCCATGCAGACAACCGTACTGACGCATTGGCAACTCGTGGCAACATTTCAGTGTCACACCGGTGATACTGACACTTTGCTAGCGTCGACTGTGTACGAACGGGCGCCGGACCAGGCACGGTCCGACGCGCTTCCGGCGCACGAAGAAGGAGGGTCCGTGCCCGTCAAACACTCTCGTCTGCGCCACATGGTCAGCACCGGGCTCGCAGTGAGTGCAGTCCTGCTCGGGACAACCTGTGTCGTGCTCGTCGCCAGCGGCTGGCCGCTGTCGGTCGCAGCCGGAGCAGCCGGGCTGACCGCCTCGGGCTTTGCAGGCACCGTCGATCCGAAGAGCAAGGCCGCCCCGGCCGCCTTCCTGATCTGCGTTGCAGCAATCGGCACGGCGTTGGTTGTCCATCAGGTGGTCTCGTGAGCGACCCGATCGAACTGCGCGGGGTCCGCAAGGCCTACGGAAAGCACGTCGCCCTCGACGATGTGTCCTTCACCTGCCCGCAGGGGACGATCACAGCGTTCTGCGGACCGAACGGCGCCGGCAAATCCACCGCGCTTCGGATCCTGACCGGGATCACCCGAGCGGACGTCGGCACTGCGATGGTGAACGGTCAGGAACTCCAGGAGCTGCCCACTCCGGCCAGGTTCCTCGGTTCCCTTCTCGACGCGTCAGCGTTCCACCCAGGTCGGTCGGTTCGCGAGACGCTCCGACTCACCGCCTTCACCATCGGTGAGCCCAGGCAACGAGTCGACGAGTGCCTCGAGACCGTCGGGTTGCAGTCGGTGGCCGCGAGGCGAGTCGGCAAGCTCTCCCTCGGCATGCGGCAACGACTCGGGCTTGCGCATGCACTACTCGGACGCCCTCGGGTGCTCGTCCTGGATGAGCCCTCCAACGGTCTGGATCCCGAAGGAATGCAGTGGCTCGACAGAATGCTTCGCCAATTCGCTGATCAGGGCGGGACGGTGTTGGTCTCCACACATCAGCTCGCGGCGGTGGAGCGGACTGCGGATCGCATCGTTGCGATCTCGCGCGGACGGGTCGTCGACCAGGTTCGGCTTGAGGAGCTGCGCGCACGAACCGGGCGGAGTTTCCTCGTGGCCGAGGATCAACCGCGCTTCGCGCATGCTTTGCGGCTCGTCGGGGCGCACCCATCTCCGATGGCAGAAGGCTTGCTCGTGGACCTCGAGCCCGTGGAAGTCGGGCGGCTTGCCAGAGATTCGGGCATCGCGCTCTCCGCACTCCGCGCAGAGGACGTCCGGCTTGATTCCTACTTGTCCTCCATCACTGAGACCGAATACGAGGGGAAGTCGACGTGATCCGATTAGTTCTCGTCGAACTGCGACGCGCGGTCGATACGCGCGGGCCGCGCTGGGCCTTCGCGGCGGCGGCCGTCAGCGGGGTCCTGTTGTCCTTTGTCGTTGCGCGAGATGCGACGACGTTCGCGGCGTTCGTCGCCGGACTCAGCCTTGCGCTTCCGCTGCTCATGGGCCTTCTGGCTGTCATGGCGTTCACGGCGGAATGGAGCACGCGCGCTGCGTTGACGACGTTCACTGTCACGCCACGCCGACAACGAATACTCGGTGCCCGTTACGCCGCAATCCTGCTCCTCGCTGCCTCGACTCTCGTTGCCATCCATCTCCTCGCAGCCGTCGGCTTCGTTGTCAGCAGGCCCGGTTCTGTCGGTTCCGTTTTCGACGTTGCCGTTCTGGCGCAGTTCTGGCAGATGCTCGCGACAGCGGTCGCGGCAACCCTCACGGCAATCGCCGTTGCGAGCCTCGTGCTGCGAACGGCGCTCGCCCTGCTCATCGCCGTGTTCGGACCTTTTCTCCTGACCATCGGGCTCGCGTTCACACCCGGCCTGGTCGACTGGCTGAACCCGTACGGCTTCGCGTCTTGGCTCGCGGAGCCGCAACTGTCCTGGACCATCACGTCGGAGACCACTGTCGGACTCGGGCCCGCGGTGACGTCATTCGCGGTCTGGACCGCACTCCCGCTCGCGCTCGGGTGGGTCCGACAACTCCGCGCGGAGCCTCGCTGATGCTTGGTCCGACCGCGGGCAAGGCAAGCGGGCGCCCTCCGAGACATCGCGTACCGACGCTCGACCTCGTCGGCGGGGTGGTCGTGACCTGCGGCGCCTGGCTGGTTCTCGACCTGCTCGCCGCCTGCGTTGCTGCGCTGGCCACGCTCGCCTGGGCGGCGTCTGCGCCGAGCGTCACCGGGACCACGCCGATCCCCCAGGGAGCATCGCCGGACCCTGCGGCAGTGCGGCGATGGCGCGCAGAGCACCCGAGCTCGACCGTGAGCGAGGCGATCGCCGCCATCACGAAGTCGTAGCTGTTGACGGTCCCCCGAGCCCGCGCCGGCGAAACGTTGCGCGCCGAGCGACATCGCGTGCGCTGACAATGCCCCGGCGCACGATTCCCCCACGGATGGGCAAGAATGCGTCCCCCGATCCTCCCTAGGCTCATGACAAGCGCACCACCACGCCGCAGATCCGCGGCCAGCCCAATGACGGGAGGTTCGACATGTCACAGTTCGTCCAGGAGTTCACGCAGGGCGCCATCGTCGGAGAACCCGAGGTCGTCGAGGACCGCCCGTCGGTGCGCGAGGTCGCCGAGCATCCCGCGTGGACGCGGCTGAAAGCCGCTGTCGTGTCGTTCCGTGCGCTGCAGACGGCCGACGGCTCGATACCCGACCAGTCGGACCACGCGACCGCTTCGGAGCACCTGGCCACGATCCTCCCGGCCATTGCCGAACTGGCCCCGTTCTTTCCGCACGATGCGGCGTACCTCGTTGCACTGCAGCGCGACTTCGCACGCTGGGAACGCGACGGTTTCGGCGTTCCCGACTTCCTCGATGCACTGAACGCATTCCAGCCGCAACAGCACCGCGTCGACGGGCTCGGCCACCTGGTCGTCTTCCCGATGGTGACGCAGAACGGCAGTTCCTCGCGGCTCGTCGAAGCCGTCCTGGTCGAGGTCATCTGGCCGGAGTTCATCGCGGAACTCGAAGCGGGCGACTTCAGCAACAAGCTCTTCGTCGCGTTGCGGTTCGTCGACTTCACGCCCGGGTACGACACGAATTCTGCGGTGCTGTTCCCCGAGACCGTCGCGATGCGCGAGATCCCGACGTTCACGTGGGGTGCGATCTTCCAGGACCGCGAAGCCGCTCGCTACCGCCGAGTCGTCCGTGCCGCTGGGGAGATCACCAAACTGGAGTTGCCGGACGACGCTGCAGCGATGCTCGACGACCAGGAGCTGACGGAACGGGTCTTCGTGATGTGGGACATCATCCACGACCGATCGCACATGCGCGGCGACCTGCCGTTCGACCCGTTCATGATCAAGCAGCGGATGCCGTTCTTCCTCTACTCGCTGGAAGAACTCCGCTGCGACCTGACGGCGTTCCGGGAATCCGTGCGGCTCGAACGCGCGCTTTCCGCGGTACCGGATGCAGATCTCGACGAGGCGCAACGCGCGATCCGCGACCACGCCCGCCTGGTGCAGTACGCCGTCGTGTTCGACCGCATCTTCCGGTTCGCGATCACCGGCAGCCGCGTCCGGAACTACGACGGGCTCGGCGGGCAGTTGTTGTTCGCGTGGATGCACCAGCACGATGTCCTGCACTGGACCGACACACGACTCACGATCGACTGGGATGCCGTTCCCGATGTGATCATCGCGCTCAGCGATCAGATCAACGAGTTGTACCGGCGCTCGATCGACCGGCCGAAATCGGCACACTGGCTCGCTGCGTACGAGATGCTGACCCGGACACTCACGCCGCACCCGGCCTCGAAGTGGGCGCGGGGACTGCCGGAAGAAACACTCGCCGGAATGCCGAAGGGCTACACCGACGCCGTGCTCGACGACGAATTCCCACTGTCGATGTTCTACGAGGCGCTGAACAAGAAGATGGCTGCGGTCATCGCTTCGACGGCTGGCATCACCGGCTCGTCGTCAATTGCTCCCTCCGCTGTTCCGTCCGTTCCGGACGTCGCCGCGTGAGCGCTGGATCCCTGTCCGGTCGCACGGTGCTGGTCGCGGGCGCGACCAGCACCAGCGGCACGGCCGTCGCGCGCGCACTCACCTCCGCCGGGGCGGCCGTCGTCGCGGTCGGCACCAGACCAGACGCACTGGAGGCACTGCGCGCCTCCGTCCCGGGCGTCACGACCCACACGTGCGACCTCGCAGACCTCGGGGCGGTCACCGCGCTCGCGGCTGCGGTCCGCGAGACGGCGGGACCGGTCGATGGACTGGTCCACCTGGTCGGTGGGTGGCGCGGGGGCGGGGGCATCGCCGGCCAGTCGGACGACGACTGGGACTTCTTCGACCGGGCGTTCCGCACCCTGCGGAACACCACGCGCGTCTTCTACGACGACCTGGTGGCGTCCCCGGCCGGACGACTCGCGTTCGTCTCGTCCACCGCCGTCGACTCCCCCACCGCCGGTGCCGCGAACTACGCAGCCGCCAAGGCCGCTTCCGACGCGTGGGTCCGTGCCGTCGCCCAGGGCTTCCGGAAGAACGCACCGGACTCGGCGGCAGCCACCGTCTTCGTCGTCGGCGCTCTGGCCGGTCTGGAGGACCGCCTCGGCGACGAGGTCGTACGGCTCTGGTCGGCACCGCCGGCCGACGTGAACGGCGCCCGTCTCCCGCTCCCGCTCTCCTTAGGATGAACCAGTGACCCTTCGACTCCACGACCTGGACCTGCGGGGCTTCGCCTCGGACAACTACGCCGGTGTCCACCCCGAGATCCTCGACGCGATCGCCGCGGCCAACGACGGCCACCAGATCGCCTACGGCGAGGACGTCTACACGGCGCGGTTGCGCGAGGTGGTCCAGGAGCACTTCGGTCCGCAGGCCGAAGCCTTCCCGGTGTTCAACGGCACGGGCGCGAACGTCGTGGGCCTGCAGTCGATGCTCCCCCGCTGGGGTGCCGTCGTCTGCACCACGACCGCGCACATCCACACGGACGAGGCCGGCGCACCCGAGCGCATCGGTGGGATCAAGCTCCTGCCCGTCGAGACACCCGACGGCAAGCTCACCCCCGAGCTCATCGACAAGGAGGCCTGGGGCTGGGGTGACGAGCACCGTGCCCAGCCGCTCGTCGTGTCGATCACCCAGACCACCGAGCTCGGCACCGCGTACACCGTGGAGGAGATCCGCGCGATCGCCGACCACGTCCACGCGCTCGGCATGACGCTGCACATGGACGGCGCCCGCATCTCCAACGCCGCCGCGACCCTGGGCCTGCCCCTCCGCGACTTCACGACCGACGCCGGCGTCGACGTGCTGAGCTTCGGGGGCACGAAGAACGGGATGCTCTACGGCGAGGCGATCGTCGTGCTGAACCCGGCGGCGTCCGATGGCCTGCACTACCTCCGGAAGATGAACATGCAGCTCTCGTCGAAGATGCGGTTCGTCTCGGCGCAGCTCATCGCGCTGCTCACCGACGACCTGTACGTCCGATCCGCGGGCCACGCCAACGCGATGGCCACACGACTGCGCGGGGCGCTCGAGGCCGGGATCGCGGACGGCAGCATCCAGGGCGTCGGGTTCAGCCAGGAGACCCAGGCCAACGGGGTGTTCGCGACGCTGCCTGCGGGGGTGGCCGAACGCCTGCGCAAGCACTTCCGGTTCTACGACTGGGACGCCAGCCGCAACGAGGTGCGGTGGATGTGCGCGTACGACACCTCGGAGCAGGACATCGACGACTTCGTGGCGGCGTTGACGCGGGAGCTCGACGCGGCCTGATCCAACGTAGAATCCCGTGTGATCTCCGAGCACCCCGAACCCAGCGGCATCCTCCCCGAGGACCTCGACGCCACACTCCGGGTGCTCGAGCAGATGAGCGACATCGACGAGACGCACCCGGACTTCGTGCGGGTGCGTCAGGCCACGGCGAAGATGTTCAAGGCCGTGAAGCGGGCCCACCGCCTCGAGAAGCGCGCGGTCATCGCCGAGGCCGACCGCCGCGTGATCGCCGCCACCGCGACCGGAGCAGCCGACCGCATCGACGACGAGACCCGCGGGGTGCCGATCAGCACCTCGACCACGGCGTCCACCGCAGGCACCCTGCTGAAGTCACGCCCCTGCTACATGTGCAAGCAGCAGTACACGGTCGTCGACGCGTTCTACCACCAGCTGTGCCCTTCGTGCGCGGCGATGAGCCACGCGAAGCGCGATGCCCGGACCGACCTGAGTGGCAAGCGGGCCCTGCTGACCGGCGGCCGCGCGAAGATCGGCATGTACATCGCGCTCCGCCTGCTGCGCGACGGCGCCCACACGACCATCACGACGCGGTTCCCCCGCGACGCCGTGCGCCGGTTCACGAGCCTCCCCGACTCGGCCGACTGGATCTCGCGCCTCAAGGTCGTCGGCATCGACCTGCGCGACCCGGCCCAGGTCATCGGTCTCGCCGAGGACGTCGCCGCTGCTGGCCCGCTCGACATCCTGATCAACAACGCCACGCAGACGGTCCGCCGGTCGCCCGGCGCGTACCAGCCCCTCGTCGACGCCGAACTCGCGCCGCTACCGGACGGCCCGTTGCCCGAGCTCGTGACCTTCGGGCACACGAACGACCAGCACCCGCAGGCGCTCGCCCGCTCGGTGACGGCGCACCCGATCCTCGCGGCCGCCGCAGCCCGCGCCGACGAGCTGACCGAGCAGGCCATGGCTCCGGGGTCGAGCTCGCTCGAGCGCCTCGCCATGGGCACCGCGATCGACGCCGGTGGTCTCGTGCCCGACCTGCACGACGTCAACTCGTGGACGCAGGCCGTCGACGAGGTCGACCCGCTCGAGATGCTCGAGGTCCAACTCGCGAACACCACGGCGCCCTTCATCCTCATCTCCAAGCTCCGCCCCGCGATGGCGGCGAGCGAGGCGCACCGCACCTACGTGGTGAACGTCAGCGCGATGGAAGGTGTGTTCGGCCGGGCCTACAAGGGACCGGGGCACCCGCACACGAACATGGCGAAGGCCGCCGTGAACATGCTCACCCGCACGAGCGCGCAGGAGATGTTCGAGACCGACCGCATCCTGATGACGAGCGTCGACACCGGGTGGATCACCGACGAGCGACCGCACCCGACGAAGGTCCGGCTGGCGGAGGAGGGCTTCCACGCCCCGCTCGACCTCGTCGACGGGGCGGCTCGCGTGTACGACCCGATCGTGCGGGGCGAAGCGGGCGACGACGTGTTCGGTGTGTTCCTGAAGGACTACAAGCCGAGCTCCTGGTGAGCCCCGCGGCCCGTCCGCCGCTCAGTCCCCCTCGTGCGCAGCCAGGGTGGCGAGTACGAGCTTCGTGATCCGACGCTGCCCCTCGTCGTTCGGGTGGATGCCGTCCGTCGAGTAGATCCCCGAGCCTGATGTGTCGGCCTCGGGGAACGTGTCAGCCATGCTGACGTACGCGGCCCCGCCCTCCGCTGCGGCACGCTTGATCTCGGCGAGGTAGCTCGACCACGGCTCCGACATGGCGTCCGTCATGCTCGAGGCCGGGGTGAACTCCCCGATCACGAGCAACGAGGGCTTCGTGGGCAGCGCCGCGAGCGTCTCGAGGAACGCCACGTACTGGGCGCCGAGCTCCTCGGGTGTGAGGTTCGCCGCGTCGTTACCACCCAGCGTGATGGTGATGAGGTCCGGAGCAGCACGGCGCATCGCCGTCAGGAAGCCCTCTTGGTTCTTCGTGAACGTCGCGATCGTCGAGCCCGAGTGCGCGGAGTCGTAGCGGCGGATCCCCTTGTCGCGGTCACCGTCGTAGATCGTGAACCCCAGCAGTGAGAACCGCGCGACCGCGGTGATGGTCACCGTGTGCTCCCCGCTCGACAGTCCGTCCACCGTCGTGGTCGTCCCGGTGCCGGCGGTCCCGGTCGTGGCGACGGTCGTCGGTGCGGCTCCGTCGACGCTGTAGGTGAAGTCGCCGGACCCGGGGTATCGCGCCCACCAGATGTCGATCCCGGTGCCCGTGAAGTCGTAGCTCCGCGAGGCGCCCGCCTGCATGGTGACCGAGCGGTAGCCGAGGCCGGGGGCGGTGACGTCGAACTGGCTCTCGCCCGTGCGCGCCGTCGCCCAGTCACCCCAGGTCGAGTCCGGTGCGTACACGGCGAACTGCGCCGGCAGGTACCCGGCCCCTCCGGTGACCCCGTCCGTCGGGTGCTCCGTGCGCAGCTGGTCGAGCGTCAGGTCCATCCACCGTGTGGAGCGGGACGAGGCGCCCTGCCCCTCGGTGATCGAGTCCCCCAGGGCAACCCAGTTCGCGGGCGCCTCGGTCCGGTCGGCCACGGCAGCGTTCCAGGTCGCGAGCGGCTCGGCGGCCTCCGGGGGCTTCGCCGCGGAGCACCCCGTCACGACGATCGACACGAGTGCGACGACCAGTCCGGCGACGAGCCGGGGCGCCCCTCGACGCAGTCCGCGATCGGTGGTGCGCTCGTGGCCGTTCACGTTGTCTCCCTTGGGTGGGATGGGGTCCGCGACCGGGCGTCGGGGCGGCAATGCTATCCGCGCAACCCTGGTGAACTACCGTCGTGTCCGTGCCCTCCTCCACCGGAACTCCGGACCCGACCACCGGTCCAGCGACTGCACCGCACCTCGTCAGACGGACCATCGCGGTCGGTCTGGCGGTCGTCGTGTCGGCAGCAGCCCTGGTCGGCATCGGTGCGGTCGCGGGATCAGCGGACACCGCGGCGTCGCCCGTGAAGATCACCAAGGTCGCCGCGACCTCGACCGGCAGCGCCGTGCGCACCACCTTGAAGGTCACGAACACCACCTCGGTGCGGAAGCCGGCTTCGTCCGCCTGGCTCTCCCTGTCGACCGGCACGACGAAGTACTCGCTCGGCCGGGTCGCGGTGCGGGCACTCGCCCCGGGCTCGAGCACGACAGTCAGCGCAGTCCGCACGACGCCTTCCCGAGCCGCGGCCGGGAAGTACTCGGTCCTCGCCTGCTCGGGTGCGTACTCCGCGCAGCACTGCCGCACGTCGACGGCGACCGTCACCACCAAGCCCTCGAAGCGCGCACGTCCCGAGACCGGTGTGATGCTCGACGTCGCCCGTGCCTACTACCCCGTGGCGCTGATCAAGCGGTACATCGACCTGCTCGCCGGCAACGGCGGCCGCTTCCTGCACCTGCACCTCACCGATGACCAGAACGTCGGGATCGAGAGCACGGTCCTCGGTCAGACGCTCGCGAACGCTGATCTCGACCACGGCGTCTACACGAGCCGCGTGACCGGCCGGCCGTTCCTCAGCGCCGCACAGGCACGCACGATCGCCGACTACGCGGCGAAGCGGGGCGCGGCGATCGTGCCCGAGGTCGACACTCCCGGCCACATGGCTGCCGCCTTCGTCCTGCTCGAGGCGCCGCACGGCACGAAGTGGGTCGACCGCATCCGTTCGGGCGAGAGTGAGCTCGACCCCTCGGCGCCCGGCAGTCTCGCGCTGGCGACGAAGCTGTACGCCGAGGTGCAGCGGACGTTCCCGTCCAGCCGCACCGTGCACATCGGTGGAGACGAATGGGGCGGCGACGTCACCGCCGACGGGCGCGTCGCGTGGCTGAACGCGATGGCCGCCGCGCTCGGCAACCGCGAGGTGTGGGCCTGGAACGACGGGATCGATCGGGCTGCCGTCGGGCGACTGGATCCGCGCATCCGCATCATCTACTGGAGCTTCGACGGTGACACCGAGGACGCAGCGGAGCGCAGCGAACGCCGAGCACGACGGGCGAGCGCGGTCGACCTCCAGAAGGCCGGGATCGACCTGCTCAACTACAACTCGTACTACCTCTACGAAGTGCCGACCGACCTCGACCCGGCCGACAGCGAGTACACCGTCGCCGACCTCCGCGAGCACTGGTCGCTCCGGACGTGGGACGGCGACTCCGGAGCACGTCTCGCTGCTCCGATGTCCGGCGCGGCCGTCGCGATCTGGGGCGAGGACCTGGAAGGTCCACCTACTGACGCCCTCCTGCGGTGGAGCGCGCCGCAGGTGAAAGCGATGATCGAGACCGCAGATTCCTGACGGACGCGGGACGGGCCTCCAGGCCGACCGCCGGAACCGCCGGAACCGCCGGAACCGCCGAAAGCGCCGGACCCGCCGGACCCGCCGGACCCGCCGCCCGCCTACCCGAGCGGTTCGACGCCGTAGCTGGTGACCACCGCGCGCAACTCGTCCAGGTACGTTTGCGCCTGCACGGTGAGGGGAACCGAAGCGTGCGCGATCCAGCCGATCTCGATGCGTTCGTCGACGTCGAGGGGGATGGCGACGATCTCGGGGTCGAGGTCGTCGCTGATCAGGCCCGTCGAGATCGTGTAGCCACCCAGGCCGATCATGAGGTTGAAGATCGTCGCCCGGTCCGACACCCGGATCTCCCGCTTGCTCGACATCGTCGACAGGATCTCCTCGGACAGGTAGAAGGAGTTGTTCGCGCCCTGGTCGAACGTCAGCCGCGGCAGGTCGGCGAGGTCCTCGAGGGTCGCACGCTCCCGTGACGCGATGGGGTTCCGGCGGGCCACGAAGATGTGCGGCTGCGCGACGAACAGCGGCGTGAACACGACCCCGGCGTCCCGCAGCAGCTTGCCGAGGACCTGCTTGTTGAAGTCGTTGCGGTAGAGGATGCCCACCTCGCTGCGCAGCGTGCGGACGTCCTCGATGATGTCCCAGGTGCGTGTCTCGCGCAGCGAGAACTCGTACTCGTCCGCGGCCGCGCCTTCGACCATCCGGACGAAGGCCTCGACGGCGAACGAGTAGTGCTGGGCGGACACCCCGAGCAGCCGACGCGACCGTTGGCCACCGACGTAGCGCTGCTCGAGCAGGGAGACCTGCTCGACGACCTGTCGGGCGTAGCCGAGGAACTCGACGCCGTCGACGGTGAGCACGACCCCTCGGGCCGATCGGGTGAAGAGCGGGCGTCCGATCCGCGTCTCGAGGTCCTTCATCGCCGCGGACATGGTCGGCTGCGACACGTAGAGCAGATCGGCTGCCGCGCTGATCGAGCCCTCGGTGGCGACCTCGATGAAGTACCGGAGCTGCTGCAGGGTGATGTCGTTCGAGACGCGGGCCATAGGCGCAGGCTATACCGGTGCATAGCGTCTCGGTATTACCTGATGGCTCGTGGTTCCCGCCATCATCGGAGTACCCCTTCCCCAGTGCCCTCGGGCGCTCGACGAACAGATTGCCGACCATGGCGAACGACCTCACCTTCAGCATCACCCGGACCCGCTTCGACGAGGACTACTCCCCCGCGGACAGCTCCCGGCTGACCACGAACTTCGCCAACCTGGCGCGCGGCGAGCACCGTCAGCAGAACCTCCGCGCTGCGCTGGCGATGATCGACGGACGCGCGAACGACCTCTTGGTTGCCGGCGATCGCTACCGCCTGCAGCTCGACATCGTCTCGGCCACACTGGCGTTCTCCGACGGTGGGTCGGACGCCGAGTTCCCACTGCTCGAGATGCTCGACGTCACGATCGTCGACCAGCACACCGGCGAGCACCACCACGGCATCCTCGGCAACAACTTCTCGTCGTACCTGCGCGACTACGACTTCTCGGTGCTGCTGCCGTCGTCAGAGGGCCTGCCGTCCGACTTCGGTGTGCTCCACGGGGCGCTCTTCCAGCGGTTCCTTTCGTCGCCGGCATTCCGCGACGGGTTCGGTGGCGAGCCCGTCGTCTGCATCAGCGTCTCGACGAGCCAGACCTACCGCCAGACCGGGTACGTCCACCCCGTCCTCGGCGCCGAGTACGAGCACGAGCACTCATCGCTCACCGACGACTACTTCGGTCGGATGGGCATGCGGGTCCGGTACTTCCAGCCCGCCGGAGCGTCGGCCCCGCTCGCGTTCTACACGCGCGGCGACCTGACCGGGGACTACACGGACCTCCAGCTCATCGGCACGATCGCCACCATGGAGACCTTCCAGAAGATCTACCGCCCGGAGATCTACGCCGCGAACACCCCGGCCGGCAGCACCTACCGCCCCACCCTCGACCACACCGACTTCACGCCCACCCCGGTCACCTACGACCGCGAGGAGCGCAGCCGCCTCGGGATCACCCAGGGCCGGTGGACCGAGGAGCACCTCGTGACGCCGCACCACGCGCTCCTCTCGCGGTTCGCGGCCGACGCCGCCATTCCTTCTCTCTGATCGTTAGGACTCGCACCCGCATGAGCACCCTCCTGCCCACCTCGATCGTCGGCAGCCTGCCGAAACCGTCCTGGCTCGCCGAGCCCGAGAAACTCTGGTCCCCCTGGAACCTGCAGGGCGCAGCGCTCACCGAGGGCAAGCAGGACGCACTCCGCTCCGCCGTCCACGAGCAGGAGCGCCGCGGCATCGACATCGTCAGCGACGGCGAGCAGACCCGCCAGCACTTCGTCACGACGTTCATCGAGCACCTGGACGGCGTCGACCTCGAGCGCAAGGAGACCGTCCGGATCCGTGACCGGTACGACGCGGCCGTCCCGACCGTCGTCGGTGCCGTCAGCCGACGCGCACCCGTGTTCGTGGACGACGCCCGCTTCCTCCGCGCCCAGACCGACCGTCCGATCAAGTGGGCGCTCCCCGGCCCGATGACGATGATCGACACGCTCTCCGACCAGCACTACAAGAGCCGCGAGAAGCTGGCGTGGGAGTTCGCCACGATCCTCAACCAGGAAGCGCGCGAGCTCGAAGCCGCCGGCGTCGACATCATCCAGTTCGATGAGCCCGCCTTCACCGTCTTCCACGACGAGGTGCAGGACTGGGGCGTCGCCGCACTCGAACGCGCCACCGAGGGCCTGCGCGCCGAGACCGCCGTGCACATCTGTTACGGCTACGGGATCGAGGCGAACAACAAGTGGAAGGAGACGCTCGGAGCGGAGTGGCGGCAGTACGAGCAGTCCTTCCCGCTGCTGCAGCAGTCGTCGATCGACATCGTCTCGCTGGAGTGCATCCACTCCCACGTGCCGCTCGAGCTCGTCGAGCTGATCCGCGGCAAGAAGGTCATGCTCGGCGCCATCGACGTCGCGACCGAGACCGTGGAGACGCCGGAAGAGGTCGCGGAGGTGCTGCGGCGGGCGCTCGAGTTCGTCGACGCGGACAAGCTCATCCCGAGCTCGAACTGCGGGATGGCGCCGTTGGCTCGTGGGGCCGCGCTGGACAAGCTCGGTGCGCTGTCCGCTGGGGCGGACACCGTGCGGGCTGAGCTCGTCGGCTCGGCGGTCCCGTCGGCCCGCTGATCGCCGCGAAACACCACGGCGGCTCTCTTCCGGAAGGAGGAGGACCGCCGTTCGTGTTGCGTCCGCCGCGTGCGCGGCTCTCGATCCGGCCTGGAGGCGCGGCTTCCGTCCGGCTGGCAGGTTGCGTTGGCAACGCCCGCACCCTCTACTGCCCCTCGACCCCGGTCACGGCCTCAGCGATCCGCTTTCAGTCCCTCGCGCGGGAAAGCAGCCAGTACGGAACAACGGCCCACGCGGGCGCCGCCGCGAGAAGCCACCAAGCCGTCGGACTCAACGTCGAAGACGCCAATCCCACGATGATCAGCCAGCTCATCGCGAGAGCCGCGACGAACCCTGCGGTGACCGCACACGAGATGCGACCTCTGCGCCGGTCTCGAGCGAAGGCGGACCCGACAGCCGCCACGAGAAACAGCGCCTGTATCGCCGCGAGCAGGATCGCGGTTCCCAACGGTGTTCCGTACCCGCTCGGGCTGCCGTCGGGGCCGAACGTCGTGGCGATCCGTTCGGGTAGTCGATCCCACCAGGCGCTGGTGAGCGCAACCTCGACGACGACGGGCAACGCGGCAGCGACGGCAGCGAAGATCCCCGCTCGCCTGCGTCGGCCGCGGGCGTTGGCCATCGGTGCGTTCATCAGCCGCTGCATGTCTCCCGCGCTTCCCGCTCGATGAGCGCCGTGGCGATCGCGTCGGCCGCGCGTGGGGCCTTCGCGAGCGTGTGCACCACCGCGGTGAACCCTGCCGCGTTGGCGATGATCGCTCCCGCCGCTCGCACCTCTCCGTTGATCCAGGTCGATGCCCCTTCCCGCTGCCAGCTCACCGTGCGGGAGCGCCCGGCTCCGCGTTCGAGCGCCCAGTCGGCGTAGCGACAGAGATCGTCGAACGTCGACCAGACGCCGCCTGCCGCCGCGAACGACGATTCTCCGAGCGCCCACGGCTTGATCGCGCGACCGAAGAGCTTCGGCACCACCCGGTCTGCTGGAGCGGGCACGAGGACCGCCGAGCTGATCCCCGCCGGCTCGAGGACGTGCTGGCGCACGGCGGCGAACCAGTCGCCGTGCACCTCGTCGAGTACTGCGCCGAGGAGCGCGTACCCCAGGTTCGAGTACTCGAACTGGCCTCGGGGAGTGACCGGCCCCGCAGCTGCCAGGTCCAGAGGAACCCCGACAGCCTCTCGGTACGGGTCGCCGAACAGTCGGTCGCGCATCGTGGCCGGAAGCCGTGGCAAACCCGAGGTGTGGTGCACGAGGTCAGCAACGGTCATGTCGGCGTCGGGCACACCGGGGAGGTAGTGCACGACAGGCCGGTCGACCTCGAGCGTGAGCCAGGCCGTCGCGCCGACGAGTCCCTTCGTGATGCTCCCCCACTCGAGCATCGAGGCGGTGGCGTACGGCCCGCGGGGCTCACGGACGGTTTGCCAGCCGTCCGCCGCGCGAAGACTTGCGCGCCAAAGCCCTTGGGGCTCACGCGGGCTCCGCACCGGATCCCTTCCTCCGCAGAAGGGTCGTCAGGGGGTGTGCAGCGCCGTTCCGCCGTGACCGGACTCGGCGCTGGCGGCTCGGGACATCACCGCTCACCATGCGGTGAGAATCAGGCGTCGTCATCGAGGTACCGGAACCTCTGTCGCCGCCCGCGGAGCCGAACGGCGAACCACGACACCGGACCGACGAAGGGGACGAAGAGGACGACGAGAGCCCAGGCAAGGAACTGCAAGCCCGTCGGTGACGCTGCTCTGATCAGCGACGCGAGAGCCGCTAGGGCAAGCAACAGCCCGAAGATGCAAACGCTCATCGCGGCGCCATCCAACACTGTCGGGACGAGAGGGCTCACGCCCAGTCCTCCGTCGGATTCGACATTCTGTCCGCTCCCCTCCTCGGCGACAACACAGCACTCGAAACATTGCCGTTCACACATCAGCACAGTAGCGTCGAACTCATGGATGAGGCAATGGTGTTCGCGCTGGCTCTCGAGGTCGGTGCCGCGGTACTCGTGACCTGGCTGACCTGGAGAGCCGCGAACGGGTCGCTGGCTCGGAACGATCTCGCCGGCGTCCGGACCCGGATCACCATGTCCAGCGATGCGGCCTGGCGCATCGGGCATCGCGCGGCACTGCGCCCCACGATCATCAGCGGGACGATCACCGCGGCGTGGTGCCTCACCAGCATCGGCCTTGCTCCGCTCCGCAATCCGGTCTCGGTACTCGTGGCCGCAGGAGTGCTCGTCGGCGGCGCACTCCTGTCGATTCCGGTGGCGCACCGTGCCATCCGTCGAGCCTCCCTCGAGAGCTGATCGCCAAGTCGTCTCTCCCGGGTCTGCGTGCCACGCGCCGGACGGGAGGCGCGGTTCCGGCTGTGAACTGGTCCCGCGCCTCCTGCCCAAACACGCGTTGCCGCGAAGCGTCAGGCGCACGGCGTTGACTACGGCCATGATCTCCAAGAGCCTCATCCATCAGGTCGAGAGCGCGCGCAAACACTTCGGGCTGTATGCCACTGGCGCGGCGACGGGGGACATGGGCGACCCGCACGAAAACCTCGATCAGGCCGGCACCGGCCCCGCGGGCGCGGACGACACCGAGGGCGCAGGGACGACGCCGGCGGCCTAACTGTGCGCCCGGAGGGAGCGGCATTCGCTGAGATTCCGTGCTCCCTGCAAGCGGACCTCGCCCCGTGCAAAAAGAAGTCTTGAGCCGAGCGTGCGCTGGTTGGTCACGGTGTGCCTGTTCCGAAGTCTCCTACCAGCCAGGGTCCTCGCCGTCTTCTCCGTGATGTCGTCTACGAGCAGATGCTCGAGGCGATCGAGAACGGCACGCTCGAGGCGGGGGAGCGACTCAACGATGACGAGCTCACGAGCTGGCTTGGTGTCTCGCGTACTCCGGTGCGGGAAGCGATCGCCCGGCTCGAGTCGGAAGGGCTCGTGGAGCCTGTCCGGCCCTGCGCACGACCAGGCGGCCATGCTCCTCGCTGCGCTCCACACGTGGGCGGTCGACCACGCGGGCGAGGCGACCGCTGATGCGCGGACGAGCGCGGCCGCTGCTGCGAGCAAGGCCACTGCCGGCGTTGACGCGCACGACGTCGAGGAATACCGGGAGCTGCAGGATGCGGGTCGCGGTGCTCATTCGGGTTCGACAACCCGCTCTTCACGGCGACAGAGGCCGCAGTTCGTGGCCGGGTGAAGTTCCATGCTCCCGCGCCGGACGCGAACATCGACTGGGATGCGGCGTCTGCAACGGCGGGCGCTCTCGCGAAGATCTGACCGCCGCCGCTTGGCGCGGGGTGCGATGTATCGCGGGCTGATGACAACGCCGACGTGTTCCCAGGGCTAGGACCACGCGCAAGGGCCTCACCAGCTCCTGTGCGGGCCTGGGTTGAGGCGACGCCAGCGTAGCCGACGAAGAGAACCTCGCAATCACTATTTGGATGCGTCTTTCACCAGCGTGGCGAGCACGTTTTGGTTGATCGGGCCGAGAATTCGTGCGCTCACACGACCATTGCTGTCGAGCACGATTGTTGACGGCGTCGAGTTTGGTGCCGTTCGCCCTGCAAAAGCCAGCTGGACCGCACCGCTCTCAGCGTCGACCACGTTGTCGTAGGGAACTTTGTACGAACGTACGAACGCGTCAGCGGTGCCCGCGGAGTCCCGGACGTTGACGCCGATGAAGCGCGCCTCGTCTGCGGTGTCCTGACTGACGGCGGCGAGATCGTCCGCTTCCGCCCGACACGGAGCGCAGCTCGCGTACCAGAAATTGAGGACGAGTGGCTTGCCGCGGAACTGCTTGGCCGTGATGGCCTTACCATCGAGGTCCTTGGTGGTGAAAGTGATCTGGTCGCCGCGGTCCTTCGCGGGAAATTCCGTGACCGCCCCGTCGCCCGAGATGTAGTTCTTCGTATCACCCGCTCGGTATTGAGCGGCGAGACCATCCGACTGAGTGCAGCCGGCCATCGTGAGCATCACGGCCATCCCTGCCGCTACCGTGACCCATCGTTGCCTCATGTACCGAGTCTACTTCTGGCCGTTGACAGACCACCCGGACCGCACCACGCTGGAACCCTCTGAGACTTTCTCAGGCGTGAGCTCAAAATTAGGGGAAACAGTGAAGTTTTATATCAAGAGTGTCGCGTCGGTGCTGGGCGCTGTGGCTCTCGGCGCCACGTTGATCGTCGCTCCCGCAGCAACAGCTGCGGCAGCGCCGCTTTCGACCCAGAGCGTCGGAACCTGCACCAACACCGTCGCGAACCCTGCAGCCGGCGGTAAGACCTACACCTCACCAGCTACAGCGAGCCGCAACCGCGACTGCCGGCTCGAGCAAGGCAATCAGGGCTCTCCCGTGACTCGCCTCCAACAGGAGCTGAAGAACGGATGCGACAGCGCCCCACAGCCGAGCCTTGTTGTGGACGGGCAGTTCGGCCCAGCAACGAAGACTGCCCTCATCAAAGCGCAGCGCGAGCTCGGCATCACCGCCGACGGAATCTACGGCACTGAGTCGGCCAGGGCCTTCTCGTGGCTGACCACGGACGGCAGCCTCTGCTACCACCCGGGCCTCTAAGCCAAGGAACAGCGCGATGGGTCGGGGATATATCCCCGACCCATCGCGCTGGACACGGCACCGGCCACCCCTCGGGGCAGCCGGCTGTTTTCGTCGTCGGCGACACCGCACGCTGATGCTAACCGTTCAGACCGTGAATGCCTGACCGCAGAGAAGGCAGTGAATCGGCATCGCAGCGTCATCGGGGACCTTCACTGGTTCCCAGGGATGACAAGGCGGAGCCAGCATGGCCATATCGTCAGGCTCCACCAACGGATCGGGCTCGGGTGGCCCGTCTGCGTTGCCTCGCTTGAAGGCATGCTGGCGGTGCTGGAAACGCGTTAGACCTTCCGCCACCGGGGGCACCATCGCTGGCTGCGCTGACGCATGAAGGCCCCTTCCAAGACTCTTGGAACGGGCCCTCATGCTGAGGCGACTACTGCTTCATTGCGCTGGTCTTGCCGCTGAGAACCGAGTAGAGCACAGTTGCGAGCGGAACAACGGCTAGCAGGAAGCAGACCACGATGCCGACGATTGCCGGTAGAGGAAGAGCCGCAACGAACCAGCCCAGTCCGACGCCTGCCAGTACCAGACACGTAGCCAGCACGGCACGCGTTCCCTTGCTGAGGGCGATCGGCTTACTCATCGTCGCCATCGTACGCACCGTTCACCCAGCGGTGGGCAACTACTCCGATACCAACCGTGACACCCACCACACCTCCGATGGCAGCTCCAACGCCTAGTCCAGCCAGCGCTCCCGCGGGCCCACCGGTGAGCAATCCAACACCGGCTCCGATTCCAAGTCCTGCAAACTCCCCGGCGCCCGCTACTGCTCCGAATTCGCTCGCAGCCTTGATGAACTTGAATCGGCCGGAGGGGTCGTACCCGTTGACGGGGTCGTTACCGGCGTAGGCGTAGCGGTTGGCGTTTGACGGGTTTAACGGGGCGTCGAGCGTGTCACGCTCAGTCCACTGCCCCGTCGTCGAGGACTGCCACCGGTACCCGAACTTCGTCAATCCCGCGTCGCCGTTGCTCGAGCTGAGGCCGGTCTTGTATCCGTAGGGGTTCTGTAGCCACTGCGTGCTGGTCTTCCCCTTGGTGACGGTTTCGGCACCGTACGCGTCGTAGGAGACCTGGTAAGCGATCTTGCCAGTGTCCGCGATCAACATGGTCGAGTTCCCGATGCCATCGAGGACGTACAAGCTGGTGACGCTGTCAATGGTGCGGAGGTCCAGCGGCTGCCCGGTGACCGGGTCGGTCAGCACTGATGCGGTACCGGTGCCGATCTGCTCGCGGGTGGCGATCACGGGAACGCCGTTGGAGTCGCTGGTGCCATACGCGTAACCGTATTCTGCTCCCCCGTCGGTGGACTGCCAGAGCAGCTTGTTCATGTCCGCGCCGGCGTACTCGCAGCTGGTCTTCACCCCGTCCTTCGTGGACGCGGTCAGCTGCTGCGCCCCGTTGTACGTATACGTCTCGCCCGGCGCCTTGGTGAGGTTGCCGGTCCCGTCGTACGTGTACCCGTCCGTGGTGATCTGCGATGCGGCGTTGTAGGTCAGCTTCTGGTCACTGATCACGGCGCTGGTCGCAGCGTTGGTGGCCTTGGCTTCGGTGCGGTTGCCGGCGTCGTCGTACGTGAATGCCCAGTTCGTCGGGTTGGTGCCGCCGGACTGCGTGATCCCGGTGAGGTGCTTGGTCTGGGTCTTCCCGTCCGTGTCCGTGTACCCGTACGTGGTGGCCTGCTTGCCGATGTTGTCGTACGACCACTGCAGCTTCGTGCGGTCGTTGCCTTCCGTAGCCGTGCACGTCGGGGCGGTGGTGGTGGCCATGTAGCAGTAGTCGGTGTCGACGACGAGCTGCGGGTCCTCGTTCGCCGCCCACGCCTGCACCTTGGTGACCTTGCCGGACTTGTCGTAGCTCAGCTTCTGGTGCGCACTCCACGTCGACGGTGCAACACCGGGCGTTGCCGATGCGTCGGCTCCGAGCCACGTGTCGGTACGGCGGCCCGGCGAGTCGGTGAGGTAGATCTGCTTCGCCGTGCCCGAGCTCGTCGGGTACGTCGTCGCGGTGAGCACCTCGGACGCGTCGTACGTGTGAGTGACGGTGCCGGTGGAGTCGGTGACCTGCGCCGTGTTCCCGGTAACGGCGCCTCTCACGCCGGCATGGGTGGCCCCTATCAGCCGAATGCGCCTTGCAGAGCAAGTTCAGTGATCGCGGACACGGCGCTGCTCGTTGCTGCCGCCAAAGCGGCACCACCAAGCTTTTCGGTCAAACTCCGGAGCTTCCCGGTGAGCCGCAAGACTTCACCCGACTCAGCTCCCTCTGTGGTCATCGCGGCCTCGAGGTCTCGCACAGCAGCTTGGACATCAGCTTGCTGTGACCGCTCCAACTGGTTTGCGGCCTTGGCTACCTCCTTGAGCAGGGTTACCGCATCCGCGATGCTCAGACCTGCGTTGGCCGACGACTCCCGCCCGATCGCCGTTGGGCCGCTCGGCTGAAGCACTGTGGTGTTGTAGACATCACCCACATGCTCTCTCACCGCGGCGTCCACACTTGCTCGCCCAGGCAACTCCGTTAGGGGAGTGCTCGCTGTGAGGTCAGCGATCATATCGACAAGATTCGTGCGCACCTGCGCCAAAATCCCACTCAAGAAAGAGCCAGGGACTACAAACGCAAGCGAAACGACACTTTGATACGGCCCGAGTTCGCTATTCCATACAGTCTGCGCCATCGCGAGACCTGCGTGTCCAAAGTTGAGATGCTTTTGCTGCGCAAGCTGCGCCAACTCCTCAACCGGCTGCACGAACGAGATGAACTCCGGGACGTATTCTCGAGCCTTTGCCGGGACTTGAAGACGGGCTAGATTCTGCCCTTTTGCCCAAGTGTTTCCACTCATCGAATCCATGACCATTGGCACTCCGTGGAGCTTTCGGTAAGCCGGAACGTCGTCACCCTCGGGCGGGTAGCCCTTGAGCTCAGCTCGCGCCCACGTCCTCAAAGACTCAGACCCAGTCTCGGCACCGAGCAGGAGACACTTTCGCAGCAGACCGGCCAATGGCTCAGTCTCGTCGAGCATCACTTCGCGGAGGGAGCGAAGAAGAGGTTCGGTCATGGTCGGATACTATCCGTGACCACGGACATCCATGGCGGCACAATGAAGCACATCCATGGGGCCACTGATGCATCGGTGATGCCTCTGCCTCAGTCCTCGAGGCGGCGAGGTCACTGGCCTGCAAAGCGGATAGCGCCAGCGCCAGGAGCGATCCCGGCTTAGCGGGCGTCCGTTAGCCGGTCGGCCATCGAACGAACTGCTCCACGCTTCAGCAGGTAGATGAGCTTTGTCTCACATAGCCCGTCCGCGCGCAACTTCGTTGACGGGGCGACATACGGACACAAGAACGCCCCGCCAGCCGAAGCCAGCGGGGCGTTCCCCGGTCGATCGGAACCTAGAAGTCCCAGTCCTCATCCTCGGTCTTCTCTGCCTTGCCGATGACGTACGACGACCCGGACCCCGAGAAGAAGTCGTGGTTCTCGTCGGCGTTGGGCGACAGCGCCGACAGGATCGCCGGGTTCACGTCCGTCGTCTCCTTGGGGAACATCGGCTCGTAGCCCAGGTTCATCAGCGCCTTGTTGGCGTTGTAGTGCAGGAACTTCTTGACGTCCTCGGTCAGCCCGACCTGGTCGTAGAGGTCCTGCGTGTACTGCACCTCGTTCTCGTAGAGCTCGAACAGCAGGTTGAACGTGTAGTCCTTGATCTCCTGCTTGCGCTCTTCGGAAGCGCCTTCGAGGCCCTTCTGGAACTTGTACCCGATGTAGTAACCGTGGACGGCCTCGTCGCGGATGATCAGGCGGATCAGGTCAGCGGTGTTGGTGAGCTTCGCGCGCGAGGACCAGTACATCGGCAGGTAGAAGCCGGAGTAGAACAGGAACGACTCGAGCAGCGTCGAGGCGACCTTGCGCTTCAGGGGGTCGTCACCGGTGTAGTAGTCGAGGACGATCTGGGCCTTCTTCTGCAGGTTCACGTTCTCGGTGGACCAGCGGAAGGCGTCGTCGATCTCGGGCGTCGACGCCAGGGTCGAGAAGATCGACGAGTAGCTCTTCGCGTGGACCGATTCCATGAACGCGATGTTCGTGTAGACGGCTTCTTCGTGCGGGGTGATGGCGTCGGGGATCAGGCTGATCGCGCCGACGGTGCCCTGGATGGTGTCGAGCAGCGTCAGGCCGGTGAAGACCCGCATGGTGAGCTGCTGCTCTGCCGGCGTCAGCGTGTTCCACGACTGCACGTCGTTCGACAGCGGCACCTTCTCGGGGAGCCAGAAGTTGTTGACCAGCCGGTTCCAGACCTCGACGTCCTTGTCGTCCTGGATTCGGTTCCAGTTGATGGCACTGACCGCACTGATCAGCGGGATGGACTTGCCCGTGGCGTGGACCGGGTCGGTGAGGGTCATGGGATTGTCTTCCGGATTCGAGATGGTGATCTGATGACGGACTGGAGGCGCGGGGCGGGGCCCGCCCCGCGCCTCCAGGAAGAGAGCGGCAGCTCTACAGCATGCAGCTGACGCAGCCCTCGACCTCGGTGCCCTCGAGGGCGAGCTGGCGCAGACGGATGTAGTAGATCGTCTTGATGCCCTTGCGCCATGCGTAGATCTGCGCCTTGTTGATGTCACGCGTGGTGGCGGTGTCCTTGAAGAACAGCGTCAGGGACAGGCCCTGGTCCACGTGCTGCGTCGCCGCGGCGTACGTGTCGATGATCTTCTCGGCACCGATCTCGTACGCGTCCTGGTAGTAGTCCAGGTTGTCGTTCGTCATGAACGGCGCCGGGTAGTAGACGCGGCCGAGCTTGCCTTCCTTGCGGATCTCGATCTTCGACGCGATCGGGTGGATCGACGACGTCGAGTGGTTGATGTACGAGATCGAACCGGTCGGCGGCACGGCCTGCAGGTTCTGGTTGTAGATGCCGTGCTCCTGGACGGACGCCTTCAGCGCCTTCCAGTCGTCCTGCGTCGGGATCGTGATGTTCGCGTTGTCGAACAGCGAAGCAACGCGAGGGGTCGCGGGGGTCCACGCCTGGTCGGTGTACTTGTCGAAGAACTCACCCGACGCGTACTTCGAGTCACGGAAGCCGTCGAAGGTCTCGCCGGTCTCGATCGCGATCTTGTTCGACGCACGAAGGGCGTGGAACAGCACCGTGTAGAAGTAGATGTTCGTGAAGTCGATGCCCTCTTCGGAGCCGTAGTAGACGCGCTCACGAGCCAGGTAGCCGTGCAGGTTCATCTGGCCGAGGCCGATGGCGTGCGACTTGTCGTTGCCGTCCTCGACGGAACGCACCGAGGTGATGTGCGACATCTGCGAGACCGAGGTCAGGCCGCGGATGGCCGTCTCGATGGTCTTGCCGAAGTCCGGCGAGTCCATCGTCAGCGCGATGTTCAGCGAGCCGAGGTTGCAGGAGATGTCCTTGCCGATCTCCTTGTAGGACAGGTCCTCGTTGAAGGTCGTCGGGGTGTTGACCTGCAGGATCTCCGAGCACAGGTTGGACATGTTGATCCGACCCTTGATCGGGTTGGCCTTGTTCACCGTGTCCTCGAACACGATGTACGGGTAACCCGACTCGAACTGGATCTCGGCGATGGTCGTGAAGAAGTCACGCGCCTTGATCTTCGTCTTCTTGATGCGCGAGTCGTCGACCATCGCGCGGTAGTTCTCGGAGATCGGGACGTCGCCGAACGGGACGCCGTAGACCTTCTCGACGTCGTACGGCGAGAACAGGTACATGTCCTCGTTGTTCTTCGCCAGCTCGAACGTGATGTCCGGCACGACGACGCCGAGGGACAGCGTCTTGATGCGGATCTTCTCGTCGGCGTTCTCGCGCTTGGTGTCGAGGAACTTCATGATGTCCGGGTGGTGGGCGCTGAGGTACACCGCGCCGGCACCCTGACGCGCACCGAGCTGGTTCGCGTAGGAGAAGGAGTCTTCCAGCAGCTTCATCACGGGGATGATGCCCGACGACTGGTTCTCGATCTGCTTGATCGGGGCGCCGGCCTCGCGGATGTTGGAGAGCAGCAGGGCCACGCCGCCGCCGCGCTTCGAGAGCTGCAGCGACGAGTTGATCCCGCGCGAGATCGACTCCATGTTGTCCTCGATGCGGAGGAGGAAGCAGGAGACGAGTTCGCCGCGCTGGGCCTTCGCCGTGTTGAGGAACGTCGGGGTGGCGGGCTGGAAGCGGCCGGCGACGATCTCCTCGACGAGGTCGATGGCGAGCTGCTCGTTGCCCTGCGCCAGGCCGAGGGCGGTCATGACGACGCGGTCCTCGAAGCGCTCGAGGTAGCGCTTGCCGTCGAACGTCTTGAGCGTGTAGCTCGTGTAGTACTTGAACGCACCGAGGAACGTCTGGAACCGGAACTTCTTCGAGTACGCCAGGTCGTTGAGTCGCTGGATGAAGTCCAGCGAGTACATGTCGATCGTGGCTTTTTCGTAGTACTCGTTCTCGACCAGGTAGTCGAGCCGCTCCTTCAGGTTGTGGAAGAAGACGGTGTTCTGGTTGACGTGCTGCAGGAAGAACTGCTTGGCGGCCTCACGATCCTTGTCGAACTGGATGTTCCCGTCCGCGTCGTAGAGGTTGAGCATCGCGTTGAGGGAGTGGTAATCCATCCCCGTCTGCGGCGACGTCAGATCGACGTCTGCAACTGCTGCGTCCAAAATGCATCCAATCCTGAGTTGACCGCCGACACGTCGTCAGGGGTCCCGAAGAGTTCGAATCTGTAGAGAAGGGGGACGTTGCACTTCCGCGCGATGACGTCCCCTGCCAGGCCGTAGGCCTCGCCGAAGTTCGTGTTGCCGCCGACGACCACACCGCGGATGAGCGAGCGGTTGTGCGCGTCGTTGAGGAACTTGATGACCTGCTTGGGGACCGCACCCTCGCCGTTGCCGCCACCGTAGGTGGGTAGGAACAGGACGTAGGGCTCGTCCACGTGGAGGAAGGGTTCGCTCGGGTAGAGCGGGATCCGGTCCGCGTCGCGGCCGAGCTTCTCGACGAAGCGCGCGGTGTACCCGGACACGCTCGAGAAGTAGACCAATCGGCTCATGGTGCGCTCCTGTGGTGAAGGTGCGGAACAGGCGGACCGGAGGGTGTCTTGCGGGCGGTGATCCGGGCCTCCTGAACGGAACCGGGTGACCGTCCACAGGACGGGAGGCGACCTACGCCAGTTCGGCGCTGAGCGTCGCGATCTTGTCGGGGCGGAAGCCCGACCAGTGGTCGTCGTCCGTGACGACGACGGGGGCCTGCATGTAGCCCAGGCTCTTGACGTGCTCGAGGGCTGCCTCGTCGGTGGAGACGTCGTGCACTTCGTACTCGATGCCCTTGTTGTCGAGGGCCCGGTACGTCGCTGTGCACTGGACGCAGGACGGCTTGGTGTAGACGGTGACGGCCATGTTCTCCCCTGGTTTCTGGGCCTGATTCCAGGTCCGAAGTTCGTGTGCGGTGCTGAGGACGACGCTACTACATGTTGTGCCCGGCGGACCCGTCGACCACAAGAGAAAGTGTTACACGCCTGTAGTTTCCACAACCCGATCCACAGACTGTGGATTCCCGGAGGCCCGGTTTTCCGCCACTTTCGCACCGACCACCGACAGTCCTCCACAAGCTGTGGACGGAAGTTCTCGACACCTCCCGTCGGCGTGTCTGAGAACGGTGTCGACGAGGACCTCGTCCACACCTCCCCCGGACGGGTGACACCCCGTTCCGTCCGGTCCGTACACTCGTCTCGTGAGTACGTACGGCCCCCTCCTGAAGACCCCCGGCGTGGGTCGCGTCATCGCTGCACAGCTCACCGCGCGCTTCCCGTTCGGGATGCTCTCGCTGGCCTACCTGCTGCACGTCGAGCACGTCTTCCACTCCTACGGCGCCGCCGGCCTGGTGCTCGCGACGACGAGTGTCGGGCAGGCGCTGGCGGGCCCGCTCACCAGCCGGTGGATGGGCAGCTGGGGCATGCGCCCCGTCCTCATCCTGACGAGCATCGTCGCGCTCCTGAGCATGGGGGTCATCGGCTTCGTCCTCATGCCGCTCTGGGGCTACGTGGTGGTCGGGTTCCTCGGCGGCCTCGCGGTCCCGCCCGTGCAGCCGGCGGTGCGCACCATCTACCCCAAGATGGTGACCTCGTCGCAACTCACTCCCTTGTTCTCGCTCGACGCCAGCGCCCAGGAACTCATCTGGGTCGCCGGCCCGGTCATCACCACGTTCGTCGCGACCCAGGTCGGCACGGTCGAGGCGATCGTCGTCGCGATGGTCTTCCTGGTGGTCGGCGGTACGTGGTTCATCGCCTCACCCGAGCTCGGCCGCGTCCGCATCCCCCGCTCGAAGCGCGCGTTCGGCGTGGTGCTGAAGCGCCCGTCGGTCGTCGTCGCCACCCTGACCGGTCTGCTGCTCATCGGGGCGTGCGCCGCGGTCGAGGCCAGCGTCACCAGCGTCTTCGGCGAGGGCAGTCCGAACGCCGGCATCGTCCTGGCCGTCTTCGCGGTGGGCTCACTGTTCGGCGGCCTGGCCTTCGGCCACCGTCCGATCTCCCCCAACACCCTGTGGACGCGCATGGCGATCGTCTTCGTCGGTCTCGCGCTCGCCCTGGGCGGCACGAGCTTCTGGTGGCTCTGCCTGGCCCTCATCATCGCGGGCATCGGCATCGCGCCGGCACTCGCGGTGATGTTCGGCTCGGTCTCCGCCACCGTCAAGTTCTCCGACACCGCCGAGGCCTACGGCTGGATGGGCACCGGTCAGCTCATCGGTGCCGCGGGCGGTTCCGCGGTCGCCGGCTTCCTGATCGACAGCAGCGGCTCGATCGGCGGCTTCACCGTCGGTGCGGTCATGGCCGGGGTGGGTGTCGTCGTCGCGCTCGGGGCCAAGCGCTGGCTGCCCGACCTGCGCGGCCGTGACGCCAGCCCCATCCCCGACACCGAGCCGGTGGTCCTGCCGACCTGAGCGGGGCGGACTTTCGGCGTACCTGGTCGAATCGGGCGTACCTGGTCGGAAGTTCTGACCAGGTACGCCCGATTGCGTTCGCGATCGCGGCCCGTATGGGAAGGAACGTGCTTCCCACGAGCGGGTCGCGTTCTCCACAGATGGCCGGGAGGCCCGACGCGCGCCCGCCACGCACCGGCAGGATGGGTGCATGGTCGGTTCACTTCCCCTGCGCGATGGCAACGCGATCCCCGCGATCGGGTTCGGCGTCTACAAGGTCGACGACGCCGAGGCCGAGACGGCGGTCGGTCTCGCGCTCGACTCCGGCTACCGGCACGTCGACACGGCCGAGATGTACGGCAACGAGACCGGCGTCGGCAAGGCGATCCGGGCCTCCCGGCTCGACCGTGACGACGTCTTCGTGACGACCAAGGTGTGGAACGACCACCAGGGGCGCGACGCGACCTTGCGGGCCTTCGACGGCAGCCTCGAGCGGCTGGGGCTCGACGCGGTCGACCTCTACCTGATCCACTGGCCAGCCGCGGCGAACGACCGCTACGTCGACACCTGGCGCGCGCTCGTCGAACTGCGCGACTCCGGCCGGGCACGGAGCATCGGGGTCTCGAACTTCCAGGTGCCGCACCTCCAGCGGCTCATCGACGAGACGGGCGAGGTCCCGGCGCTCAACCAGGTCGAGCGGCACCCGTGGCTCCCCCAGCGCGAGCTCATCGCCTTCCACCAGCAGCACGACATCGTCACCGGAGCCTGGTCGCCGCTCGGTCGCGGTCGGCTGATCGACGAACCGATCCTGACCGGCATCGCAGACGCCCACGGGGTGAGCGTCGCGCAGGTCCTCGTCCGGTGGAACGTGCAGCAGGGGGTCGTGGTGCTGCCGAAGTCCGTGACGCCGTCGCGGATCCGGTCGAACCTCGAGGCCGACTGCTTCGTCCTCGGTGACGACGAGCTCGCGGCGATCGCGACACTCGAGTCCGGGCAGCGGACGGGCTCCCACCCCGACTCGGTCTCGTGACGCGGAGCGTGCGTGACGGCGTAGGTTCTTCGGAGTGAACGATCCTCAGCAGACCGCCCGCGAGCACCTCCGACCCGACGAGCACCTGTACTGGGCCGGCACGAGCGACCCGGCGAAGCTCTTCTCGGGGCGAGACGCCTTCCTCGTGCCGTTCTCGCTGCTGTGGACCAGCTTCGTCGCGTTCTCGATGGTCGACATCGTGCGCAACGGCTCCCTCGGCGTGGGCGCGATCATCCCGATCGTCTTCTCGATCGTCGGTTTGCACCTGGTGTTCGGCCGCTTCTTCGTGAAGGTCCACCGCAAGCGCACGATGGTGTACGCCGTCACCGACCGCCGCGCGCTGATCATCGGGCCGAGCACCACCCGCGAGGTCCCGGTCGGACGCACCGACCGTACCGTCACCTGGACCAGGGGCCGACGACACTGTTCGGTGGAGTGGAACACCGGCGATCCGAGCGGAGTGGCGGCGTTCTTCGGCGGCGGAGCGACCGCCAAGATCTACGCGAACACCGGACTCGACGGACTGTTCGGACCGCAGGTGTTCGCGTTCTGGGACGTCCGCGACGGCGAGGAACTCGTGCGCGAACTCGACCGGGTGTCCGGCTAGCCCCGGCGGTCCTCCTCCGACTGCCACGGCAGGTGCAGGTCGCCCGGTGCGGGCTCGACGTCGCCGGCGTCGTCCGCGCCGCCCGTTCCCGGTGCGGCGGTGATCTTGGACGTGTCGATGCCGTCCGCCTCGAGCTCGGCGTCGCTGCGCTGGTTCGTCTGCGACGCTTCGGTCTCCCGCTCGCTCGACGGGCTGTACGCGGTGTCGGTCGAGTCGGGTTCCGGCGTCTCCGGGATGCTGTCGCTCATGTCCCGGACGGTAGTCCGTGTGCCCCGAGTACCAGTTCGGTCACGACCATCGATCGGGCTGGACCCCGGCGGTACGCTCCTGCCGTGGGGGAACGATGACACGGATGCGAACCGCGGCGAGCGCGGTGATCGGCACGGCGATGGTGGGGCTGCTGCTGACGGGCTGCACGGCGTTCGGCGGGGACGGCACCCTGCCGAAGCCGACCCGACAGGCCACCGAGCGCACCGCGGAGCCGATCCCCGATCCGACGCTCACGACCGAGCAGGTCGGCGGCAACGCGGACGAGGTCGAGCAGGTCCTGCCCACGGGCACGGTCGCGGCGGAGACCGACATCACATCCCCGAGCGGTGACACGAGCATCCACGTGCGCATCGTGGCGAACGACATGGGTACGTTCACCGCGCAGCTGTCCGACTACCGCACGACCAAACCGCAGCAGATGAGCCTGCAGTTCCGGCACCGGACCGCCAGCCCGCTCGACGGCGGTGACGCGTCGGCGCGGGACACGACCGAGTGGACCGCCGCCTCCGGGCCGCCGAAGACCGTGGTCATGCACGACGCCGGTGCACGACCGGACTACTTGCAGAGTGTCGTCCTCGTCCCTGCCTCGGTGCCGGACGAAGACCCGTCGATGCGCCCGTGGGTGGGATCGGTGCTGGCCGCCAGCGCCCTGGACTGGAAGATCCCGAACCCCTACCCCGACCTGCGCGTCACCGTGGGCAAGGACCGACCGGGGGCGTACGGCATCGTGACGGACTCCGACGGCAGCCCGGCCGACTACCTGGTGGCACACGGCGACGAGCTGACCACCGTCGCGCAGCGGTTCGGCATCACGCCGGCCGAGGTGCAGTGGCTCAACCCGTACCTGGAGACCCGCGCCGACGACTGGTTGCTCGAGGGCAGCACGCTGAACCTCGATCCCGCGCGCCGATGACCTCGGCACGGACGGTGCTCGACCGTCCGTTACGCTCGACGGGCACCAGCCCCGACCAGGAGGTCCCTTCGTGACGATCGTCGCCGCAGCAGACGGCTCAGCCCTCGGCAACCCCGGCCCCGCCGGTTGGGCCTGGTACGTCGACGACGACCGCTGGGCCGCCGGTGGCTGGCCGCGCGCGACGAACAACATCGGCGAGCTCACCGCCGTCCTCCAGTTGCTCCGCGCGACGAAGGACACCGGCGAGCCGCTGCACATCCTGTGCGACAGCCAGTACGCCATCAAGGCCTGCACCGAGTGGCTGGCTGGCTGGAAGCGGAAGAACTGGCGCAAGGCCGACGGCAAGCCGGTCATGAACGTCGAGATCATCAAGGAGCTCGACGCCGAGCTGCAGGGCCGCAAGGTCACGTTCGAGTGGGTCCGCGGGCACGTCGGCCACGAGATGAACGAGGCCGCCGACGTCCGCGCCCGTGGTGCCGCCACCGCGTACCAGAACCACACCGACGTGCCGCACGGTCCGGGCTGGCCCGGAGTCGAGGTCACCGAGCCGTCCGCACTGCCCGAGGCGACCCCGCCGGCCACGCTCTTCTGACGCGGCCACCCCTGGCCGGTGGCCGAGTCTCGGCCTGAGCGACTGATCTCGCGGCCGCGCGCCCGAGAACCGTCGCTCACCGCGAGTCTCGGGCCAGCGCGTCCGCCCTCGGTCAGCCTGGGTCTCGGAGACCCAGGAACACCGAGGCACTGGTCCGCGTCGGGACTGCTGGCGATGCTGGACGCATGGAGAACACCGAACACGTCCTGGTCACCGGCGGCTCCGGCTTCATCGCCGGCCACCTGATCCTGCAGCTGCTCGACGCCGGACACCGCGTCCGCACCACGATCCGGTCCCTCGACCGTGAACCCACGGTCCGTGCGGTCCTCGCCGAAGCCGGCCTGACCGCCGACGACCGGCTGGAGTTCGTCGCCACCGACCTGACGTCCGATGACGGATGGTCTCAGGCGGTCGCGGACATCGACATCGTGCACCACGTCGCCTCGCCGGTGATGCCCGGCCACGTCGAGGACGAGGACTCGGTGATCCGTCCGGCCGTGGAGGGGACGCTGCGGGTGCTGCGCGCCGCACACGCTGCCGGAGTCGATCGCGTCGTGCTGACCTCGGCCTTCCACGCGGTCAGCTGGGGCCATCCGCACACCGATCACGTGTTCACCGAGGCCGACTGGACCGTGCTCGACGGGCCCGGGGTCGACGCCTACGGCACGAGCAAGACCCTCGCCGAACGGGCCGCCTGGGACTTCGTCGCGTCCGAGCCCGGTGCGCCGGAGCTCGTCACGACGATGCCGGTCGCGGTGATGGGACCTGCGATGGGACACACGGTGTCCGGCGCGAACCACATCCTGCAGACCATGCTCTCCGGCGCGATGCCCGCGACGCCGCGACTGTTCATCCCCGTCGTCGACGTGCGCGACGTCGCCGCGGCGCACGTCACCGCCACGACCGAACCGGACGCAGCGGGCAAGCGGTTCCTGCTCTCGAACGGTCCGGCGCTCGAGATGGCCGAGATCGCCGCCACCCTGCGCGAGCACCTCGGTGACGACGCACACGCGGTCCCGACGCAGACGCTGCCCGACGACGTCGTGCGAACCGCGGCCGAGACACAGCCGCAGTTCCGTGCGATGGTGCCCGACCTCGGCTCCGCCAAGCGCACCTCGAACGAGCGAGCCCGCACCGTGCTCGGCTGGACACCTCGTGATCCCCACGAGGCGATCGTGGCGGCGGCTCGGAGCCTCGTGGCCAAGGGCCTCGTCGGTCGCTGACCCACGAGGATCAGACCGCCCGCTCCCAGAGCGCCACCGTGCTCTCGAGCCCGTCGTACCGGTACGGCTTCCGCTCCCCCGTCGGCGCGTACCCGAGCGCCCGCCAGAACGGCTCGGCACTGGCCGCGTTCGTCGCCACGATCCCCAGTCGCAGGCGGTCGGCGCCGGCGTCGGCTGCCAGGGACACGAGGGACTCGTGCAGGACCCGACCGAGGCCGGACCCCTGCCGATCGCCGCGGACCACGAGCAGTCCGATGTACGCCGTGGTCGGCGCCGGGTACCCGAGCAGCACGTCCGCGAACGCCACGAGCGAGTCGCCGTCCCACAGACCGATCCCGTGCTTGCCCACGGGGTCGAAGCCGTCCGGCACCGACACGAGTGCACTCAGCGCGTCGGACGGCCCCGGCGGGTACCCGGTGATCCGCTCGGCGTAGCCCGGCACGGTCTCGAGCAGCACCTGCAGCGCGTCGACGTCGTCCGCACCGAGCGCTCGCACGACGAACGAGCCAGCACCGCGCGGCATCAGTCCACGTCCACGTCGGCCCACCCGTCGAACCGACCGATCTCGGTGACCCGGACCACGGCCTCGCCGGCTTCGTCCGAGGCGTCGAGGTCGATCGTCGCCGAGAACCCGAAGTCCTTGTCACCCGACGGGTCCGCGAAGATCTGCCGAACGCGCCAAACACGCGACGGGCTCGACGCCCCAGCACCAGCACCCACACCCGTCGCGCCCGCCTGGTCGAGCACCAGGTAGGACATGGACCGCGCCTCGGCGTCGGTGCCGATGGTGTCGTGCTCCTCGTAGTACTCCTCGAGCACCGCGTCCCACGCGTCGCCGTCGAACCCGGCAGCGGCGTCGAGCGCCCCGAGCCCGTCGACGTCGTCGCGTGCGGCGAGCAGCACCCGCTGGAACAGCGCGTTCCGCACGAGCACGGTGAAGGCCCGCACGTTCCCGGTGAGCCGTGCCGGCTGCGGCGGCGCGATCTCCTGCTCCTCGGCGAGGGCGAGCAGCACGTCACCGTTGAGCAGCGCTTCCCACTCATCGACGAGCGAGGAGTCGGTCTGCCGGACGACCTCGCCGAGCCACTCGATCAGGTCGTCCAGCTCCTGGTTCCGCCGCTCCTCGGTGATGGTCTGCCGCATGGTCCGGTAGGCGTCGGACAGGTACCGGAGCACGAGCCCCTCGGACCGGGTGAGCTGGTAGAACCGCACGAAGTCGCCGAAGGTCATCGCGCGTTCGTACATGTCACGGACGACGGCCTTCGGCGAGAGCGCGAAGTCGAGGACCCAGGGCTGTTCCGCCGCGTACGCCTCGTACGCCGCCTCCAACAGCTCGGACAGCGGGCGAGGCCAGGTGACCTCTTCCAGCAGCTCCATCCGCTCCTCGTACTCGATGCCCTCGCGCTTCATGCGGGCGACCTCTTCGCCGCGCTCCTTGAACTGCTGCTGCGACAGGATCGCCCGCGGGTCGTCCAGTGTCGCCTCGACGATCGAGACCATGTCCAGCGCGTAGGTGGGAGAAGCAGGATCGAGCAGCTCGAACGCGGCGAGCGCGAACGGGGACAGGGGCTGGTTGAGGGCGAAGTTCGACTGCAGGTCGACGGTGAGCCGGTAGGAGACCGGAGGCCCCGGCACCCGCTCGATGACCTGCGCGTTGATGAGGGTCCGGGCGATGACGAGTGCCCGCCGGGCCATCGCGAGCTGCCGCGCACGGGGTTCGTGGTTGTCGAACACCAGCGAGCGCACCTCGTCGAACGCCGAACCACCGCGGGCCACCACCGAGAGCACCATCGCGTGCGTGATGCGCATCCGCGAGACCATCGGCTCCGGTTCGGCGCCGATGAGCCGGTCGAACGAGGCCTGTCCCCAGGACACGAACCCCTCCGGCGCCTTCTTCCGCTTGATCTTGCTCTTCTTCTTCTGGTCGTCACCGGCCTTGGCGACCGCGCGGGCGTTCTCGATGTCGTGCTCGGGGGCCTCGGCGACGACGTCACCCTCGGTGTCGTACCCGGCACGTCCGGCACGGCCGGCGATCTGGTGGAACTCACGTGCCGACAGCTGCCGCATCTTCGTGCCGTCGAACTTCGTCAGTCCGGTGAACAGCACGGACCGGATCGGCACGTTGATGCCGACGCCCAGGGTGTCGGTGCCGCAGATGACGGGCAGCAGTCCGCGCTGTGCGAGCTGCTCGACGAGCCGTCGGTACTTGGGCAGCATGCCGGCGTGGTGGACGCCGATGCCGGCGCGGATCAGGCGGGACAGGGTCTGTCCGAACCCGGCGCTGAACCGGAAGCCCGCGATCGCCTCCGCGATCTGGTCTCGGCGCGCCCGATCAGCGACCTTCGCCGACATCAGCGACTGCGCCCGTTCGAGCGCGGCCGCCTGGGCGAAGTGCACGATGTAGATCGGCGCCTTGCCCTCCTCCAGCAGCCGTTCGACGGTCTCCTGCACGGGCGTCATCACGTACTCGTACTCGAGCGGCACCGGTCGGCTGACCCCGGTCACGCGGGCGGTGGGTCGGCCGGTGCGCCGTGACAGGTCGTCGGCGATGGTGGTGACGTCGCCGAGGGTGGCGGACATCAGCAGGAACTGCGCGCGCTCGAGCACGAGCAGCGGCACCTGCCACGCCCAGCCGCGGTCGGGGTCGCCGTAGAAGTGGAACTCGTCCATCACCACGACGTCGACGTCGGCGTCAGGTCCCTCCCGCAGGGCGAGGTTCGCCAGGATCTCGGCCGTGCAGCAGACGATGGGGGCATCGCCGTTCACGCTGGAGTCGCCGGTGACCATGCCGACGTTCTGCGCGCCGAACAGCTCGACCAGCTGGAAGAACTTCTCGGAGACGAGCGCCTTGATCGGTGCCGTGTAGTAGCTCCGTTTGCCCTCGGCGAGCGCGGCGAAGTGCGCGCCGGCCGCGACGAGCGACTTGCCGGTGCCGGTCGGGGTGCTCAGCACGACGTTCGCACCGGACACGAGCTCGATGACCGCTTCGTCCTGTGCCGGGTACAGCGGCCGGCCGCCCTCGGCTGCCCAGGCGGCGAAGGCCTCGTAGACCTCGTCGGCGTCGACGACGCCGTCCACCGCCGCCGGGATCGCGGCGACGAGCGGGGGCACGGTGGTGACGTCGGTCATGGCCCCATCCTCCCAGGCTGCGGTGACGAGGTGGTCGGCCCGGTCGACCGGGAGGCCCGGCTCCATACGCGCGCATAGACTCGCGTCATGCGCGAACTCGGCTTCCTCACCTTCGTCCCGAACCACGGCGGCACTGCGGGTGCGGCGAGCGCCCTGCAGGACGGTCTCCGGCTGTTCGAGACGGCCGAGACCCTGGGCTACGGCACGGGCTGGGTCCGTGGCCGCCACTTCGAGCCCTTCCTGACGAGCCCGATGACGTTCTTCGCCGCCGCGGCCCAGCGAACCAGCACCATCGCCTTCGGCACCGCGGTGCTCGGCATGCGCTACGAGGACCCGGTGCGCCTCGCCGAGGACGCCAGCACGGTCGACCTGCTGAGCGGCGGCCGCGTGCAGCTCGGCATCAGCACGGGCATCGCCGGGTACGGGCCGATCCTGGACCCGGTGTTCGGCGCCGTCGACCGCTCGTTCCGCGACGAGGCCGAGGCCCGGGCTTCCCGACTGCTCGAGGTGCTCGACGGCGACGCACTCGGCAGCGCCGGCTCTGGCTACGAGAGCATCCCGGCCGGTGCGGACCTGACCCTGCAGCCGCTCAGCCCCGGCCTGCGCGACCGCGTGTGGTGGGGCGGCGGGAGCGTGGGCACGGCGGTGCGCACGGCCGAGAAGGGGCTGCTCCTGCACTGCTCGACCCTGAACACCGAGGACACCGGTGCACCCTTCACCCAGGCGCAGGCCGACCAGATCGCCGCGTACCGGGAGCGGTTCACCGAGCTGCACGGCGGGACCGGCCGTCCGTCGAAGGTCGCCGTCGGCCGCATCGTCGTACCGTTGCTCGACGACCACGACCGCGCGGTCCACGAGGAGTTCCTGACCGGGTACGCCTCGGGCATGGACGACGAGGGCCGACCGCTCTCCGGCCCGCCGTTCCGGTTCAGCAAGGTCCTGTCCGGCGAGCCGGCCGCCATCGTCGACGCACTGCTCGCCGACCCCGCCGTCACCGCGACGGACGAACTCGTGATCACCCTGCCCGCGAACGGCGACGTGGCCGCCCACGAGCGGATCCTGCGCATCGTCGCCGAGGAGATCGCGCCGGCACTCCGGGTCTGAGAGCGGATCAGGACACCCGGCGGGGCTCAGATCGAGTCGGTGATGCTCGAGAGCCCTGCCGGATGACCATCTCGTCCCTGATCCGCACGGGATGGTGGGACCATCGTTCCACCTACCGAGCGGTTTGTCACACTGAGTTGCGCCCTCAGGGCGAGAAAGTTGATCATCCGTCACCCGTTTTGCCCGGATCGCACGAAGTCCGTCAACCGGTTCGCCGAACCCCTTCCAGGACGGAAACGGTCTGGACGAACGAATGCGCCCCCGCGCGGACGCGGGGACGCATTCTGGACGCACCGGGGAAGCTGGGGCATCGTCAGCCGGATCAGGAGGCTGAGTCGCACAACCAGCGACCCCGTAGTCGGTGCGTGCGCCGACGGTAACCAGCCGACTGGCGCACGTCGATGTTACTCAACAGGCGTCGTCGGCGCGCGGAAACCGGACGAACTGGTCACTCCAGTTCGAGGGCCGCGCTCCCGGACTCGTCGGTGACCGAGGCCCCGACGTGCAGCGTGAAGGTGCCGGGCTCGTACTGCCAGGCCCCGTCCCAGTGCGCGAACGCGCGGGCCGGCACCTCGATCGAGACCTCGGTGGACTCCCCCGCGCCGAGGCGGACCGGGGCGAACCCGACGAGCCACCGCGCCGGACGGTCCACCGCCGACGACTCCCGCGAGGCGTAGACCTGCACGACGTGCTTGCCGGCACGCTGCCCGGTGTTCGCGACCGTCGCCGTGACGATGACCGCGTCGCCCTCGGACACGGTCGGCGTCGCGACCACGCCGTCGATGCTCCACGTGGTGTAGCCGAGGCCGTGCCCGAACGGGTACGCCGGCGTGGTGCCGGCACGGAGCCAGGCGCGGTACCCGATGTGGACACCCTCGTCGTACGAAACCTTGCCGTCGACCGGGGTGACGTCGAGCACGGGCACGTCCGCCATCGCGACCGGCCAGGTGGTGGGCAGACGGCCGCCGGGCTCCTGCGCGCCGGTCAGGACGTCGGCGAGCGCGTTGCCGTACTCCTGCCCACCGAACCAGGTGAGCAGGACCGCGGCGACGTCGTTCCGCCACGGCATCTCCACGGGCGAGCCGGCGTTCACGACGACGACCGTGTTCGGGTTCGCCGCCACGACCGCACGCACCAGGTCGTCCTGGTGGCCGGGCAGCGCGAGCGACGAGCGGTCGTACCCTTCGGACTCGACCTTCGAGTTCGTGCCGACGACCACCACGGCGACGTCTGCCGTGCGGGCAGCCTCGACTGCGGCATCGATGAGCACCGACGGGTCCTCGTCGGACGGCTCGGTGCCGAACTGGTACGCGAGCACGCCGCCGAGGGTCTCGTCCTGGATGACGTCGTACTCGATGCGAATCGCGACCTGCCGCCCGGACGTCACCGACACGGGCACCGAACGTGCCGGCGGGTTGAGGAAGGCCGCGCCGAGCTGGTCCCCCTCGAAGGGCACGTCCTCGTCGAGGACGAGCTCGCCGTCGATCCACATCCGCGACCGGCCGGCCGCACCGATGCCGATCCGCACGGTGCCGGTGGACGGCGCGGTGTAGGTCGTGGTGATGTCGAGCCGGTCGGCCTCGCGCGTGGGGGCGTCGCCGCCGAACCAGAACAGCGCCGTGGCGCGCCGGTCCTCGACGTACAGCTCCTCGCCGTCCTTGACGAAGGCGACGCGGGCGCCGGGCTCGCCGGTGCCGGGGTTCGTGATGGTGGACAGCGGGAACTCCGCGATGCCCTCCTGCACGACGGCACCGATCGCGTAGTCGATCGTGGCGCCCGGGAACGCCGAACGGATCCCGTCGAGCGGCGACACGACCTGCGACGGCACGACCGTGGCCGAGCCACCACCTTGCGTGCGGGCCTGGTCGGCGTTGTGACCGATGACCGCGATGCGGGAGACGGCGGGCGCGTCGAGCGGCAGCACGCCGGTGTTGCGGACGAGGACGGTGCCCTCGGCCTCGGCCTCGCGCACGAAGGCGACGCCGTCCTCGACGTGCACCGGCTGTGCGGCCACGGGCTCGAAGCCCTCGAGTGCGCCGACGCGGGCGGCCAGGGTCAGGATGCGGCGGACCTTGCGGTCGATCGCCTCGATCGGCACGGCACAGGACTGCACGGCGGCGAGCAGCGGTCCCTCGCTCCACCACTGGTTCGGCCCGGGCATCGCGACGTCCTGGGACGCCTTCGCCGAGTCGACCGAACGCACGCCGGTCCAGTCGGACACGACGATGCCGTCGAAGCCCCACTCCGAGCTCAGCGGCGTCTCGAGCAGGTCGTGCTCCGACGCGGTGACGCCGTTGATCGAGTTGTACGACGACATGATCGCCCAGGCGTGCGCCTCGGTCACGGCCTTCTCGAACGCGAGCAGGTACAGCTCGCGCAGCGCCCGGTCGGAGACCTCGGTCGACGCGGTGAAGCGGTCGGTCTCGTAGTCGTTCGCGATGTAGTGCTTCGGGGTCGCGGCCACGCCGTTCTCCTGCACACCGTCGACGTACGACGCAGCCAGGTCGCCGGTCAGGACCGGGTCCTCGCTGAACGCCTCGAAGTGCCGGCCGCCGAGCGGCGAGCGGTGCAGGTTGATGGTCGGGCCGAGGACGACGTCGACGCCCTTGCGGCGTGCCTCGACGGCTGCTGCGGCGCCGTAGCGCTTCGCGATCGCGCGGTCCCACGACGCCGACAGGGCGGTCGCCGAGGGCAGGTTCAGCGACGGGTCGCGTTCGTCCCAGACCTCACCACGGACGCCCGATGGGCCGTCCGACATCAGGATCCGGCGCAGCCCGATCTTCTCGATGGGCCAGGTGGTCCAGAAGTCGCGCCCGGTCAGGAGCTGCACCTTCTCGTCGGTGGTCAGTTGGTCGACGAGCGCGTCGATGCGCTCGGCCGTACTGGAGGCAGGTGTCACGTCGTTCACGGTAGTCACGGTGGTCGGTCCTTTCGTTCAGAGCCTGGGGAAACGTGGTCAGCGCACGCCGCGGATGCGGGACACCGAGACGATGCCGAGCAGTCCGACGACGGCGCCGGTGATGAAGAAGCCGCTGTACCCGCCGGTCAGGGCGATGACGCCGGGGGCCGCAGCGGGCACGATCGACTGGGGCAGGGCCTGCGCGATGTTGACGACGCCGAGGTCCTTCGCGTTGTCCTCGTCGGACGGCAGCACGTCGGTGATGAGCGCCAGGTCGACGGCGTAGAAGACGCCCATGCCGGCACCCATCACGAACTCGCCGACCAGGACCGTGCCGAGCGACGGCGCGAGCGCGATGATCACGAGCCCGACCACGCCGACGATGCCCGCGATCGCGACGAACAGCTTGCGGCGGCCGAGCTTGTCCGACAGCCAGCCGGCGATGAGCGAGGTGAGGACGATGCCGACGACGTTCCACAGCGTGCCCTGGAACACCGCGTTCGCGACGTGGTCCGGGTCCACGCCGATGTCGTCCCGCAGGAAGTACGTCAGGTAGCTCACCGCGGTGTACTGCGCAGCGACCATCAGGAACCGGGTGAGCCAGGCCCAGCCGAGGTCCGGGTGCTTCACGGGGTTGAAGACGAACGAGCCGAAGACCTGCCCGACGCTGAGCTTCGACGTCGGCCGGTTGGTGAGCACGCGGTCGCGGAACACGAGCGCGTAGAGCACGACGACGATCGACCCGATCGCACCGGGGATGATCATCTGCGTCGCCGAGGTCGAGAAGAGCTGCACGAGGAACGTGCCGCCGACGAGCGCGAGGTTCTGGGAGAGCCCGAGCAGCGCCGCGACCCGGCCGCGCTGGGACCGCGTGACGTGGTCCGGCAGGACCGCGGTCAGGGCGGCGATCGTGGCGTTGTAGGCGACCTGCGTGACGCCCCACGCGATCACCAGCACGACGGTCGAGGTGGTCGTCGCGACGACCACGAGGCCCGCGAAGCCGACCACGGTGCCACCGATGATCCACGGACGACGCATGCCGAGCCTCCCGGCAGTCCGATCGCTGAAGCGACCGGCCAGGGGGTTGGCGACCATCGCGGCGAACGCGCCGACACCGAGTGCCAGGCCGAGCACACCCGCTTGGTTGTCCGGCGCGATCTCGGCGACCTTGAGCGCCATGGCGACCAGCACCGGCGGCAGCAGCGCGATGTACAGGCCGAGCATCGCGATCGGCATGCCGAGCGTGTACATGAGCGGGGCACCTCGGCCGCGCGTGGGTGCGACTGCGGTCGGGGTGTCGTTGATGGTCAGGGCATCGCCAGCCACTGCAACCTCTTCTCAGGGACGCCACCTGCATCGGTGACTCGCACGCCTTCGTCGGCGGCTGGTGCCACCGTAACACCAAAACCAAGCACTGCTAGGTTTTCCGTGTGCACTCCGAGCGGTACAGTCCTGCCATGGCACGACGGGGTTCGTACGCGAAGGGCATCGCGAAGCGCGAGGAGATCCTCACGGTCGCGCTCGACCTCGTCGCCTCGCAGGGGTTCCGCCGCACCAGCATCAAGGACATCGCCGATGCCGTCGGGCTGACCCAGGCCGGCCTGCTGCACTACTTCGACTCCAAGGACGAGCTCTGGGTCAAGATCCTGCGACGACGCGACGAGATGGACCTGCAGCACGACTGGCAGGCACCGGACCCGGCCGCCCTGCTCGCCGCGATCGTCCGGCACAACGCCGAGGTCCCCGGCCTGGTGCAGATGTTCGTCAACCTCTCCGCGGCCGCTGCGACCGACCCCGAGCACCCGGCCCACGCGTACTTCCAGGAGCGCTACGAGCGCAGCCGTCGCGACCTGTCCGCCGACTTCCGCACCATGCAGCAGGACGGCCGGCTCCGCGCCGACGTCGATGCCGAGGAGCTGACGAGCGTGCTGCTCGCCGTGTCCGACGGCATGCAGATCCAGTGGCTGTTCGACCCGTCCAGGGACATGGCGCAGCACGTCGAGCTCGTCGCCCGGCTCGCGATCGCCCAGGTCGCCCCCACCGCCTGACGCTCCCCCGCCGGACAGCGGGGTACGGACAGGGCCTGGTCGGGTCAGGCGGCACCGGGCAGGATGGGCCGTGCCCGAAGGGCGACCCGACGAGGATGTGGAGTGACGCGATGACGCGTGTAGTGGTGACCGGCGGCAGCGGCAAGCTCGGACGAGCGGTGGTGCGCGACCTCGATGCACACGGGTACGACGTGGTGCTGCTCGACCGCGTCCCCTCCTCAGACCAGCCCGAGGGCGTGCAGTTCGTCCGGATCGACCTGACCGACTACGGCCAGGTCCTGAACGCCCTGCTCGGCATCGACGACCGGTACGACCACGTGGACGCCGTCGTGCACCTCGCGGCCGTGCCCGCTCCGGGGCAGGTCCCCGACGTGGCGCTCATCACGAACAACGTGACGGCGTCGATCAACGTCTTCCACGCCGCACGTGCCGCGAAGATCAAGAACCTGGTGTGGGCGTCGAGCGAGACCCTGCTCGGCATCCCGATGGGCGAGCACCACCCGCCCTACCTGCCCGTCGACGAGGAGTTCGCCGTCCGCCCGCAGTCGTCGTACTCGCTCGGCAAGGCAGTCGAAGAGGAGATGGCGCGCCACTTCACCCGCTGGGACCCGGAGCTGAAGATGATCGGCCTGCGGTTCTCGAACGTGATGGACGAGACCGACTACCCGGCGTTCCCGTGGGACGCCACCCCCGAGGCGAAGACCTTCAACCTGTGGTCGTACATCGACTCGCGTGACGGCGCCCAGGCGGTCCGCAAGGCCGTCGAGGCCGAGCTCACCGGGTTCGAGGCGTTCGTCATCGCGAGCCCCGACACCGTGATGGACACCCCGACGATCGAGCTCGTCGAGCGCTACGTGCCCGACATCGAGCGTCGCGCGGACATCGACGGCGTCAGCTCGCTGCTGTCGTCCGAGAAGGCCCGCGAGCTGCTCGGCTACGCCCCCGAGCACAGCTGGCGCGACGGGCGCTGACAGCGCCCGCGACCGCGGCTACGCCGGCAGCAGCAGCCCGTCGAGCACCAGGTCGCGCGCCGCCGGCAACAGGTCGGCGGCGAGCACCTGCTCGTCGACGCCCGTGATCTGCGCGAGCGCACCGACGATCGCCGCGACCGACAAGTCCCCGTCGCAGGCTCCGACGAACGCGGCGAGCGCCGTGTCCGCGTCCACCCGCCGTCCGAGTCCGCCGCCCTGCACGAGCGTCATCACCGTCGGGTCGTCGTTGCCCGGCCAGTAGTAGCGCTCCTCGGTGACGTCGCCCGCCACCGTCAGGTGCGTCGTGGCGAGCGCGGCGTCGTCGTGCGCAGCGAGCCACGCGGCCGCGTCGAGGACGCGAGCGACCGTGTCACCGAGCCCGGCGGGGTTGGAGCCGAGCGTCTCGGGGACGCGCTCGAACCGGCGGAGGCCCGCCGTTCCTCCTGGCAGGGCTCGACGCACCACGACGTACCCGAAGCCGACGCCGGTGACGCGGCGGTCCGCGAAGTCGTCGAGCCAGGCACCCATCAGCGTGTCGAACTCGGGAGTTCCGGGCTTCGTGCCGCCGTCGCGGATCCAGGTCTCGGCGTACGACGTCGGGTCCTGGCGCTCGCGCTCGATGACCCACGCGTCGAGGTCGGTGTCCGCGAACCAGCTGCGCACGCGGTCGAGCCCGTCGACGCCCCAGTGGTACTCCCAGTTGCCGAGCAGCTGCGCGGTGCCACCGGGCTCGAGGTGCTCGGACAGGCCTCGGAGCACGGTCTCGACGAGCGCATCGCCGACCATGCCGCCGTCGCGGTACTCGTACGAGGGGACACCCGGTCGGCGAGGCGTGATGACGAACGGCGGGTTCGACACGATGCGGTCGAACCGCTCCCCCGCGACGGGCTCGAAGAGCGAGCCGTACCGGAAGTCGATCCCGTCGATGCCGTTCAGCTGCGCGTTGAACCGGGCGATGTCGAGGGCGCGGCGCGAGATGTCCGTGGCGACCACGTGCTCGGCGAAGCGCCGGGCGTGCATGGCCTGGATCCCGCAGCCGGTGCCGAGGTCGAGGACCGTGCGGACTGGGACGGGCACCTGCAGGCCGCTCAGGGTGGTGGTGGCGCCGCCGATACCGAGGACGTGCTCCTCGCTGATCGCGTGGCCGAGGGCGAGCTCGCCGAGGTCCGAGACGATCCACCAGCTGCCGGCGCCGAGGTCGTCGACGAAGGCGTAGGGCCGCAGGTCGACCGTCGGGCGGACGTCGTCTCCGTCTGCCGTCAGCAGCCCTGCCGCCACCACGGCGTCGAGCCCGGCGGTCGGGAACGCGGCAGCTGCGTCCGCGCGGGACGTCGGCAGGCCGAGCACGAACAGCGTGGCGAGCGTGCCGAGTGGCGATGGCTCACGAGCAGCCAGGGCACGGAGGGCCGCCACGCGCGAGCCCCGGTGCAGCGACGCGGCCGCTTCGGTCCCCCACAGCGCGTCGACCCGGTCGACGGTGAAGCCGGCGGCGTCGAGGTCCGCGGCGAGCGCCGTCGTCACGGCCGGGTCGGCACCGATGTCGGGCAGCCGGTGCACGGCCGCCCCGGCACCGGCGGCGGCACCCGCGCCGGGCACCGTGCTCACGACTCGATCCCGTCGCGCAGCAGGGCCGCGGGCACCTGCCAGTCGAGCACCAGGTCGAGCAGCCCCGGGAACCGCTGCTGCACGTCCTCGACCCGGACCCGGCTGATGCGGGTCAGGCCCTCGAGGTGCTGTTCGAGCAGTCCGGCCTCGCGCAGGACCCGGAAGTGGTGGGTGAGCGTGGACTTCGGTCGGTCGATCCCGACCCAGCCGCAGCTCCGTTCACCACCGGCGGCGTCGACGAGATAGCGGTGCAGGATCGCCAACCGGATCGGGTCGCTCAGGGCGTCCAGGACGACTGGGAGGTCCATCTCGGCCACGGACGGCTGGGGCAGCCGCTCGGGGGCATCGACGTGCGCGGGCATGGACGGGACGCTACCACCGTTCGGCTCGCTGTACGACTTGCGTCGTACAGCGGACTGCGGTACGAATGCAGTCGTACAACGGGCCATCGGAAGGATGCTCATGCAGCAGTCAGCTCGCTCGGTCGCCGGGTTCTGGATCCTCGCGGCGATGCTCCTGGTGTCGGTCGCGTCGTCCGCGGTCCCCCCGCCGATCTACCCGGTCTACGCCGCCGAGTGGCACCTCACGCCGCTCATGCTGACCGGCGTCTTCGCCATCTACGTCGCCGGGCTGCTCGCGAGCCTGCTGATCGCCGGCCGGCTGTCCGACCACGTCGGCCGCAAGCCCGTGCTCGTCGCCGGTGGGCTCGGCGTCGCCCTGTCGCTCGGGCTCTTCGCGATCGCGGACGGCGTCGGTGCGCTCATCGTCGACCGCATCGTGCAGGGCGTCTCCGTCGGCCTCCTGATCGGTGCACTCGGAGCGGCCCTCATCGACAACTCGCTCGAGCGGCACCCGACCCTGGCCGGCGTGCTGAACGGCGTCATCCCGCCGATCGCCCTGGCCACCGGTGCGATGTCGAGCGGTGCGCTCGTCCAGTGGGGTCCGGCGCCGGAGCAGCTCGTCTACCTGGTCTTCGGTGCGCTGCTCGTGCTCCTCGTGCTGGCGCTGTTCATCGTGCCCGAGCAGGTCCAACGGCGTCCCGGCGCACTCCGTTCGCTCCGCCCGACGATCAGCGTGCCGCGGAGCTCGCGTCGACTGTTCCGCGGGGTCGTCGGTTCCCTCGTCGCCAGCTGGGCCCTCGGCGGCATGTTCCTCTCACTCGTCCCCTCGGCCCTCGGTGCCGTGTTCGGCATCACGAACCACTTCGCGGCCGGCGCACTCATCGCCGTCGTCACGGGCGTCGGCGCACTGACCGGGCTCGCGACGCAGCGGATGGACGCTCGTCGCGCCGTGCTCGTCGGGCTCGTCGCCCTGGTGCTCGGCCCGATCGTGACCGTGGCGTTCGTGATGGCCCACTCGCTGCCCGGCCTCGTCGTCGGCAGTGCGATCGCCGGCATCGGGTTCGGCGCCGGGTTCCAGGCACCGCTGCGGATGCTGCTCGCGACCGCGGCACCGACCCACCGCGCCGGACTGCTCTCGACGATCTACGTCGTCAGCTACCTGGCGTTCGGGGTCCCTGCCGTGATCGGTGGGCTGCTCGAACCGTCGATCGGACTCGTGCCCGTCATCGCCGGGTACGGCGGGTTCATCGTCCTCGCGGCCGTCGTCGCGCTCGTGCTGCAGCTGACGTCGAAGGACGCGGCCGCCGTCGAGGAGCAGGCCGCCGAGGTCATCGAGCGCACGGCCACCGGATCGATCCGCGTCGCAGCGGAGTAGTGGGCCGTCCGCCCGGCGGGCGGCGCGCGCCAGGCGCACGGTGCGAGGTTGGTCACACGGTGCGAGGCCACAGCACCGCACGGAGTGATCAACCTCGCACCAGCTGACGGCTAGTGCCCCGGGTGCGCCGAGTTGGCGCCGCGCGCCCGTCCACGAGCACGCACCCCGACCGTCCGAGCAGCACCCGTGTGGGCGGCGTCGACGTCGGCCTTGCCCCGGTCGGCAGCATCGCGCAGGCGCTTCGGTCCGTGCCGCTTGGCCCAGTCCCAGAAGCGGTGCAGCTGCGCCTTGAGCCACACGATGATCTTGTGGAAGAAGTGGAACTCACTCGCCAGCACCGTGAGGCCGATGAACACCACGAGCCATCCCGGCCCGGGCAGCGGCACCAGGATGAGTCCGATGATGACGACCAGCCCGCCGACGATGCCGACGAGCACCTTGTAGAACAGGTGCAGGTGCGGCCTGGCGTGGATCCAGGTCCGCATGTCGTGGAACCACTGGAAGCGCTGACGCGGCGCACCGTCGGTCCGGCTCTCGCCGGGTCCGTCGTTCGCGTCGCCGTCCATGCCGAAAACGTAGGGCGTGCGGCTGGGAATCCGCGGCGCACGCGGTGGACGCGCGGTGCGTGGGTCGGGAGGCGCGGGGCGGCGTGCCCCCGCGCCTCCCGACCGTCAGGTGGTTACCGCTACTGCTCCGCCCGCGTGAGCGAGACCTCCTGCAGGGCGGCGAACCAGCCGTTGCTCCACGTGAGCATCGTCTCGACGAGAGCGTCCAGGTCGTCGAGGCCGACGGGCTCGGTCTTCGGGCCGATCGACCAGTCCGCGTAGCCCCTCGCCAGGTGAGTGCGCCCGGACAGGTGGCGCTTCGCGAGCGGCAGCTTGTGCTTGCCGAGGCCCTTCCGGCCGTTGCCCGCCGACCCACGGCTCACCGCGATCCGGCCCGGGTTCTTCGAGAGGACCTGTTCGTCCAGCACCTCGAGCGCCCGGATCCACGAGGGCGCCTCTTCAGCGAGATTCGGATTCGGGAAGTCGGCGTCGGACGTGTGGTCCACGGAGATGCCGACGAAGCCCTCGAACTGCGTGTCCTCGAGGTGCGGGGGCATTCCGCGTCCTGGAACCTGGATCTGTCCGCGGATCCACTTCGCGTCCTCGCCGTCGTGCAGGCGACGCTCGAAGACGATGGACGGCATACCGCCGTCGCCGCGCTGCACGCGGATGTCCCAGTCGGGCATCCGCTCGTGGAGCCCGAGCGCATGGAGGCGAGCCTCGACGGTCGTCTTGAGCAGACGCCCTTCGCCCTCAATGTCGTCCTTGACGAGCCGCGGGGCGTCGAAGCACGCGAGCGCCTCGTCCCAGTCGATCACGCTCACGCGATCGTCGTGCATGACCGAACTTGCGAGCGACTCCTTGCGCGGCACCAACACGAACAACGTGCCGGTCTTGCCGAGGGCTTCCAGCTGCGCGGCGACCTGCCGCGCGGTCAGCTCGTGGTCCAGCTTCGCCTCGATCCCGACCAGTCCCCTGTCAAAGGTCAGCTGCACATCGAGACGAACAGTCCCCCGCTCAGTCTCGACGTCCTTGTGCGGCACCTCACACTCGACCTTCTCGAACAACCCGAATTGCTTGCCACTCACGCGTTCGAGGAGCTGGACGAACCGCTCGTGGTCATGTCGGATCTCAGCGCCGAGGGCACGAGTCGCCATCGGCTCGGTGCGGTAGATGGTCTGCGTCATGGTGCCATGATCTCGGGGAGCTGACGACTCGTACTGGCGCGACGCGCGGTCCGCGGTGAAATAGTAAAGAAATCTCACCTGTGAGGAAATCTTCGTGCGTCACGCGTGGGCGACGCACGTCGCGGCCCACGGGACGGCGGCCAATCGGGCCGCTGGGATCGGTTCTCCTCCGACGGTGCACGTCCCGTAGATGCCGGCGTCGAGCCGCGCGAGCGCGGCGTCCACCTGCTGGATCCGCTGCCGGGCCGCGTCACGGACGGCGCCGAGCGAGCCCCGCTCCCACGCGAGGGTCGCGCCCTCGGGGTCGTGCTCGTCGTCGGAGTTGGCGTCCTGGCGGGCGTCACTGACGTCGCGCATGCTCCGCTCGAGGTCGGCGAGCAGCCGTTCGTTGCGAGCGCGTTCGGCATCGAGTGCGGGGCGGGGGTCGTCCATGGCGGACACCGTAGTCGTGACGGAATGCCCGGCTCTCCGGATGCGTTTGCATCGACATGACGAAGATCGGGTTCCTGTCGTTCGGACACTGGCGCGACGTGCCGGGGTCGAAGGTGCGCAGCGGGCGAGAGTCCCTGGTGCAGGCGATCGACCTCGCGGTCGCTGCCGAAGAGGCCGGCGTCGACGGCGCCTACTTCCGCGTGCACCACTTCGCACCGCAGCAGGCGGCACCGTTTCCCCTGCTGTCGGCGATCGCCGCGAAGACCAGCCGCATCGAGATCGGGACCGGCGTGATCGACATGCGCTACGAGAACCCGCTCTACATGGCCGAGGAGGCCGCGGCGACCGACCTGATCTCCGGCGGACGACTGCAGCTCGGCGTCTCCCGGGGCTCACCCGAGACCGCCCTCGCCGGTTACCAGCAGTTCGGCTACGTGCCGGACGCGTCCGACGAGAACGGCGGCGACATGGCCCGCGCGCACACCAGCGTGTTCCGTCGCGCCATCGCCGGCGAACCGATGGCGAACGCCAACCCGCAGATGACCGGCTCGGTCGGATCGTTGCCGGTCTCCCCGCTCTCCGACTCGCTCGGCGACCGCATCTGGTGGGGTGCCGGCACACGGGCCACCGCCGAGTGGACGGCCGAGCAGGGCATGAACCTGATGTCGTCGACCCTGCTCACCGAGGACACCGGCGTGCCGTTCGACGAACTGCAGGCCGAGCAGATCGAGCGTTTCCGCCGCGTGTGGGCGGAGTCGGGCTGGGAGCGCACCCCGCGGGTGTCGGTGTCGCGCAGCATCATCCCGATCATCGACGACGAGTCGCAGCACTACTTCGGCGTCCGCGCACAGGTCGAGGGGCAGGACCAGGTCGGACACCTCGACGGTGGGCTCGCCCGGTTCGGCCGCTCGTACATCGGATCACCCGAGGACCTCGTCGCGGAGCTCGCGGCCGACCAGGCCGTCCGCGCTGCCGACACCGTGCTCGTCACGGTGCCGAACCAGCTCGGCGTCGACTTCAACGCGCGGTTGCTCGCCGCGGTGAAGGACGTGTTCACCGAGGTCGACGCGGCGCCCGTTCCGGCCTGATCTGCTCGGTCAGGCGCTGACGGTCGGCGGCTGCGTCTCCGCAGGCGCCGTCGGCGTGGGCGTCGGCGTCGGCCAGATCAGCCGGAAACGCTCGCAGACCACCGGCATGCCCGGTTCGAAGCCGCGCGGGTTCTCGGAGTGCGCGCGCCAGTACGCCTCGTGCACCCTCCGCCAGTGCTTGAGGGTCCGGTCGCCTTCGCCTTCGGCGCGCGCGTGCTCGGCCCCGACGGCGTCGAACGGGACGATCCGGACGTCCGTCGTCTCGATGACGGCCCGCGGCACGCCGGCGCCGTCGGTCACGATGCTGAGTTCACCGGCCTCGGGCAGCGGGTCACCCGTCGCCTCGTAGTCCCAGAGCGACGACGCCGTGCCGTCCTTGACCCGACGGAGCACCAGGCCGAGCAGCTCGTCAGCCTGCTCCGGCGTTGCACCGAACGACCACGCTTCCGGCACCTCGGTCGGCAGTTCCGGGTCCTCGGCGCGCCGCTCGCTCCAGAAGTCCTCGAGGGTCGTGGTCACCAGCCGACCGTAGCGCACCGCCGGGTGTCCGCACTTGTGCCGACACCCGCCTTGGGACTGTGTCAGGACCGCCCCGACTCGTACCGTCGAGGAGCACCGTTCCCCGCACCTCGAGGAGTCCCCGTGACACTGCCGGCCGCAGGCTGGTTCCCGGACCCGCAGGACGCCAGCCGTCTGCGCTGGTGGGACGGTCACGCCTGGGGTGCTGCGACGCGCGTCCTGCCGAGCGCTCCGGAACCGGTCATGCCGATCGTCGTCGCGCCCGTCGGCCCCTCGTTCTCCGTGCACACGGCATCGATCCGGACCCATGCCTGGGCGTCCGGCGGCGCCCGCGACCGTCGGCTGTGCGTGTTCACGGTGCTCGCGGTGCTGTTGGCGCTGATGTCGATCATCATCAACCCGCTTGGTGTCTGCAGCGCGCTCGCCCTCGTGTGCGGGCTCGTCGGTGTCGTCTCCCCCGGCGCGACCGGCGGGTGGGCGGTCGCGGCAAGGAGCGCGTCGTCGAGCGCGGTGGTGGTGGCGGTCGCGACCGGCGCGGTGGCGGCGTCGGCGCAGTTCCACCTCTTCTGACGGGCCGAGTACCGCCACCGGCCGACTTCGTGAGCAGAAGTGGTCGGGTACCGACCAGCGCCCCGACCATTTCTGCTCACGAAGTGCACGCCCGGACCCGCCGAACGACGAGCCCTACCGCCGCGCCCGCGGATGCGCCGTCTGGTACACGTCCCGCAGCATGTCCGCCGTGACCATCGTGTAGATCTGGGTCGTCGCGACGCTGGCGTGCCCGAGCAGCTCCTGCACCACGCGCACGTCGGCCCCGCCCTCGAGCAGGTGGGTGGCGAACGAGTGCCGGAAGGTGTGCGGCGACACGTGCGCCTCGAGGCCCGCCGCCGCTGCCGCCGACTGGATCACGAGCCACGCGCTCTGCCGTGAGAGCCGAGCGCCCCGGGCGCCGAGGAACAGCGCCGGCGTCGAGTGCCCACGTGCTGCGAACACCGGCCGCGCACGCACCAGGTAGGCGTCGATCGCCGCCCGGGCGAAGCTGCCGAGCGGCACGACCCGCTGCTTGTTCCCCTTGCCGGTGACCTTCACGACGGCGAGGCCGTCGGCGTCGGGAGCCGAGTCATCGGACAGCGTCGTCACGTCGTCCACCGACAGCCCCACCGCCTCGGAGATCCGCGCGCCGGTGGCGTAGAGCAGCTCGAGCAGGGCCTTGTCACGCAGCTGGACGGGGTCGTCGGCGTCGACGGACACCGCGCCCAGCAGCCGCTCCATCTCCTCCACCGAGATCGCCTTCGGCAGCCGCATCGGGGCCTTCGGCGGCCGGACGGCGGTGCCGGGGTCGAGCGGCAGCCAGCCCTCGCCCGCCGCGAAGGCCGTGAACGACCGCACCGAGCTGAGCATCCGCGCGATCGACCTCGGTGCCAGCGGACCGTCCGGCTTCGTCGCCAGGTGGGTCACGAACTCCGAGACGTCCGCACGCGCCAGCCGCCCGACGTCGTCGATCGCAGAGGCCCCGCCGGCGCGGTCGGCACCGTCGGAATCGACCACCGGAGCGGTCGCCAACCACGACGTGAACACCGCGAGGTCGCGCCGGTAGGCCGACAGGGTGTGCTGCGACAGCCCGCGCTCGATCGCGACGTGCCGCAGGTACGTCTCCGTGGCACGGTCGAGCGGGATCACGACAGCAGGCGCACGGTCAGTGCAGCGCCTCGTCAGGTGCGCCGACCCGGTACCCGGTGAAGCTCACGGTCAGGCCGGCACGCGTCGGAGCAGCGCACAGCAGTCCACCCGACACGGCAGCATCGGGATCGAGGTACGCGACGCGCACCAGCCGGGGTTGCTCGTCGTCGGCCCACGCCCGCACGGTGACCGCATCGCCGTCGCGGCTGACCCGGACCGTCACGACGCGTCCCACCCACTCCGGCACGGGCGCCACCGACCAGTCCGAGGAGTCACGGGTCACCACGGCGCCGAGCTGCGGCGTCCCGTCGGAGACCTCGACACCGGCCTTGATCCAGTTCCGCTCGTCGACGCGCAGGAAGACCCCTGCCTGGTCGAACTGCTCCGTGTAGTCGAGGACGAACGATGCCTCGATCGAGAACGATCCCTCGAGGGGCTGCACCAGCGCGTGCTCGGAGTCGTGGACGAACCCGTACGACGTGGTGCGCCAGGCATCACTGCCCGGGGCCGCCGTGACCCGGAGCACATCGCCGTCGAACTCCACGGCTTCGGGCTCGTGCGTCCACGTCGCCGCGTCGACCAGTTCTCGCAGGCTCACGCGCGGCCTCGCTCGAGCGCATCCACCGCGAGCACGGCCACGACCAGTCCGGAGTTGTGCAGCCGACCGTCGAGGATCGCCTCCACCAGCTCGGCCCGCGGCACCCACCGCTTGACGATGTCGGCTTCCTCGGCCTCGCGCTCGAACGCCGTCGTCGTGGGCCGCACGCCCCGGGCGCGGTAGACCTGCAGGAACTCGTTGCTCCCGCCGGACGAAGTGTTGTACCGGACCAGCGGCTCCCACGTGTCCGCTTCGAGGTCGGCCTCCTCAGCGAGTTCACGTGCGGCAGCGACCTGGAGGTCCTCGCCTTCGACGTCCAGCAGCCCGGCCGGCAGCTCCCAGTCGCGCACCTGCACCGGGTGTCGGTACTGCTGGATCACGAGGACACGGCCCTCGTCGTCCTCGGCGTAGACCGCGACGGCACCGGTGTGGTCGATGTACTCCCGCACCATCGTCTCGTCGTGGTACGCGATCGCGTCGCGACGCACGTCCCAGACGGCACCCTCGTACACGACGGTGGACTCGGTGACCTCGAACGAGGCGGGTTCGTCAGCGATGGGTGCGTCAGTCACGGAACCATCCAAGCACGCGCCCCTCGCGGAATCAGGTTCCGGACACAGCACCGCGTCGTTCCGTGGTTCCGTGTCCGGAACCAGGTGCCGTGGACGCGACCACAGACGGACGGGAGGCGCGGTGCCAGCTGGCACCCCACCTCCCGTCCGACCGTGGCTGGGCTGCGCTTACGCGACCTGCTCCTCGTTCTGCGGGTCGAAGAGGCTCGACGCCTCGTGGCGCTCGATCGCGGCGGCGACGAGCCCCGCGAAGAGCGGGTGCGCGTTCGTCGGGCGCGAGCGGAGCTCCGGGTGCGCCTGCGTGGCGATGTAGAACGGGTGCACGTCGCGCGGCAGCTCGACGTACTCGACCAGGGTGCCGTCGGGCGACGTGCCCGAGAACACCAGGCCGGCGTCCGCGATCTGCTGCCGGTACGTGTTGTTGACCTCGTAGCGGTGACGGTGGCGCTCGGACGCCTCGGGCGCACCGTAGAGCGACTCGGCCAACGACCCCGACGTGAACGTCGCCGGGTACAGGCCGAGGCGCATGGTGCCGCCCAGGTCGCCGCCGGCGATGATGTCGACCTGTTCCGCCATGGTCGCGATGACCGGCGTCGAGGTCTCCGGGTCGAACTCGGTGCTCGACGCGTCGGTCAGCCCGGCTTCGTGGCGGGCGTACTCGATGACCATGCACTGCAGGCCGAGGCACAGGCCGAGCGTCGGGATGCCCTGCTCACGGGCGAAGCGCAGCGCGCCGAGCTTGCCCTCGATGCCGCGCACGCCGAACCCGCCGGGGATGCAGATGCCGTCGACGTCGCCGAGCTGCTTCGCAGCGCCCTCGGGCGTGGTGCAGTCGTCCGAGACGACCCACTTCAGCGTCACCTTCGCGTCGTGCGCGAAGCCACCGGCACGGAGTGCCTCGGTGACCGACAGGTAGGCGTCCGGCAGGTCGATGTACTTGCCGACCAGGGCGATCGTGACGTCCTTCTTCGGCTCGTGCACGGCACGGAGCACCGGGGTCCACGCGGTCCAGTCGACCGGACCGGCCTCGAGCTTGAGCGCGTCGACGATGACCTGGTCGAGGCCCTGGTTGTTCAGCAGCGTCGGCAGGTCGTAGATCGACGGGACGTCCACCGCGTTCACCACGGCGTCCTCGTCGACGTCGCACATCAGCGCGATCTTCTTCTTGTTCGACTCCGACACCGGACGGTCCGACCGCAGCACGAGCGCGTCGGGCTGGATGCCGATCGAGCGGAGGGCGGCGACCGAGTGCTGCGTCGGCTTCGTCTTCTGCTCACCCGAGGCGTTCATGAACGGCACGAGCGACACGTGCACGAAGAACACGTTGTTGCGGCCGAGCTCGTGGCGCACCTGGCGCGCCGACTCGATGAACGGCTGCGACTCGATGTCGCCGACGGTGCCGCCGACCTCGGTGATGATGACGTCGGGCTGCGGGTCGTTCTCCGCCTGCTCGCGCATCCGACGCTTGATCTCGTCGGTGATGTGCGGGATGACCTGCACGGTGTCGCCGAGGTACTCGCCACGACGTTCCTTGGCGATCACCGTCGAGTACACCTGGCCGGTCGTGACGTTCGCCGACTGCGCCAGGTTGATGTCGAGGAAGCGCTCGTAGTGCCCGATGTCGAGGTCCGTCTCCGCACCGTCGTCGGTCACGAAGACCTCGCCGTGCTGGAACGGGTTCATGGTGCCCGGGTCCACGTTGAGGTACGGGTCGAGCTTCTGCATGACGACCTTGAGGCCGCGAGCCGTCAGGAGATTGCCGAGGCTGGCTGCCGTCAGGCCCTTGCCGAGAGACGAGACGACCCCGCCGGTCACGAAGATCTGCTTCGTCACCTTCGGGGTCGGGGTGTTTGCCTGGGTACCGCTGCTGAGAGTGTCCGCCACGGGATTCCATCGTACGTCAGAACTGCCGGGAGGCGCGACCCGGGTTCGCCGTGGGCGTTGCGCGAGGTGGGTGGCCGGGTGTTCGGGCCGTGTTTCAGGCCGTCTGGCCGGCCACGTCGAGCAGTTCGCGGGCGTGTTCCACGCCGCTGGCGCTGTCGCCGAGCCCCGAGAGCAACCGCGCCATCTCCTGCAGGCGGTCCTCGCCTTCGAGCCGTCGCACACTCGACGAGGTCACGGCGCCGCTCGCGTCCTTCACCACGTTCAGGTGGTTGTTCGCGAACGCCGCGACCTGCGCCAGGTGGGTGACGACGATGACCTGCGTGCGCTCGGCGAGCTTCGCCAGCCGACGGCCGATCTCGATCGCCGCCGCACCGCCCACGCCGGCGTCGACCTCGTCGAAGACGAACGTCGGTACGGTCGTGCTGCCGGCCATCACGACCTCGATCGCGAGCATCACTCGCGACAGCTCGCCGCCCGATGCCCCCTTGCCGATCGGTCGGGGGTCGGTGCCGGAGTGCGGCTGCAGCAGGATCGACACCTGGTCGCGTCCGTGTCGGCGGTACTCCCCCGCGTCGGTGACCTCGACCACCAGGGTGGCGCCGGCCATCGCGAGGGTCTTCAGCTCGGTCGTGACGCGCTTCGCCAGGTCCGCTGCCGCCTTCGTGCGGGCAGCGGTCAACGCGGCCGCTGCCGCCCCGAGTGCCTGCTCGTCCTGTTCGACGGACTGCTGGAGCGCCGCGATGCGGTCGTCGTCGCCGTCCAGCTCGAGCAGGCGGTCGCTCGCCCGCTGCCCGTAGGCGATGACGTCGTCGACGGTCTCGCCGTACTTGCGGGTGAGCCCGGCGAGCAGGGCGCGCCGTTCGTTGATGAGCTCCAGGTCGTGCCCGGCCTCGGGCTCGAGCGAGCCGAGGTAGCTGGAGATGCTCGCCGAAGCCTCGGCCGCCTGGATGCCGAGCTCCGTGAGCTGCTCGAGCACGGGCTGCAGGGCGGCGTCGGAGTCGGCGACCCGCTCGACGGCGCGTCGGGCGGACTCGACCAGGCCGACGACGTCGGAGACGCCGTCGAGGGACTCGCTGGACAGGGCCTCGTGCGCCAGGGCCGCGGACAGCCGGAGTTCCTCGAGGTTGCCGAGCCGGTCGGCGCGCTCGGCGAGCTCGACGTCCTCGCCGGGCTGCGGGTCGGCCGCTTCGATCTCGTCCGAGGCAGCGCGGATCCGGTCGGCCTCGGCCACCCGCTCGTCGCGGTCGCGCGTCAGTGTCTCGAGTTCGCCCGTGTGCTGTTGCCACGCGTCGTACGCAGCGACGTACCGGTTCAGGGCCTTCTCGAGGGCCGCCCCGCCGAAGCCGTCGAGCGCCGCACGCTGCGCGGTCGACGAGGTCAGCCGGATCTGGTCGGACTGGCCGTGCACCGTCACGAGCTGGTCCGCGAGTTCACCGAGCACCGCGACGGGAGCGCTGCGGCCCCCGACGGTCGCACGGCTGCGCCCCTCGGCCGAGACGGTGCGCGTGAGGATCAGTTCGCCGTCCTCCACCGCGCCGCCGGCGTCCTCGACGCGTTCTGCGACGGCAGCGTGTTCGGGGACGTTCCACCGGCCCTCGACCACGGCGCTCGAGGCGCCACGACGGACCGAGCCGGCGTCCGCCCGAGCACCGAGCAACAGCCCGAGGGCCGTGACGATCATGGTCTTGCCGGCACCGGTCTCGCCCGTGACGACGGTGAACCCCGGACCGAGTTCGAGCGTGGTCTCGCCGATGACCCCGAGGTCACGGATCGCGATCTCCTCGATCATCGGTGGTGCTCCTCGCCTCGGCCGGTCACAGGTGGTCCTCGTCCTCGTCGGTCTGCGGCCCCCGCCACCCGGTGACCGGGAGCCGGAACTTGGCGACCAACCGGTCGGTGAACGGGGCGTCCTTGAGGCGCGCGACCCGCACGGGGTCCGGCGACCGTCGGACCTCGACGCGAGCGCCCGGCGGCAGGTCGTGCGTCCGGCGACCGTCGCACCACAGCACCCCGACACCGCTCGTGCGCCGCAGGACCTCGATCGCGAGCGTGCAGTCCGGGCCCACCACGATCGGGCGGGCGAACAGGGCGTGCGCGCTGAGCGGCACCATCAGCAGGGCGTCGACGTCGGGCCAGACGATGGGACCGCCGCCGGAGAACGAGTACGCCGTGGACCCGGTGGGGGTCGACACGACGACGCCGTCGCACCCGAACGAGGACAGCGGGCGACCGTCGACCTCGGTCACCACCTCGAGCATGCGCTCGCGCGAGGCCTTCTCGATGGTGGCCTCGTTGAGCGCCCAACTCGAGTAGACGATCTGGTTGCCGACGACCACGTCGACCTGCAGGGTGACGCGCTCCTCGACGTGGTACTCACCCGACAGGGCGCGCTCGACGGTCTCGGCGAGGGCGTCCCGCTCGCTCTCCGCCAGGAAGCCCACGTGCCCGAGGTTCACGCCGACGATCGGTGCCCGAGTCTCGCGCACGAGTTCGGCCGCGCGCAGGATCGTGCCGTCGCCGCCGAGCACGATGACGATCTCGAGCTGGTCCGCCTGGACGTCCACGCCCAGGATGTCGACCTGTCCCACCGAGGCTTCGGCCCGCCGGATGTCGGCGTACTCGTCGAACGGCATCACCGGGATCAGACCGGCGGCGTGCAGGAGGTCGCAGACCTCGACCGCAGCGTCGATCGAGTCACGGCGACCCGTGTGGGAGACGAGCAGGATGTGCCGGTCGTCGCTCATGCGGTCCCCTCTGTGAGTTCGGTTGCCCGGACTCTCCATTCTGTCGGATTGCCACCGACACCACGCTGGAAGCGCGCGAGGTACTCGTGGTTCCCGTGCGTCCCGATGATCGGCGACGCCGCGAGCCCGGTGGTCCCGAAGCCCAGGTCCCATGCCGCCCACAGCACGTTCATCAGGGCATCGTCGCGGAGTGCCGGATCGTGCACGATGCCCTCGCGCACGCCACCGCGACCGACCTCGAACTGCGGCTTGACCAACAGGACGAAGTCGTCGGCGGGGACGGCCTCTGCCAGGGCGGGCAGCACGAGCCGGAGCGAGATGAAGGACAGGTCGCCGACCACCAGGGTCGTTTCCCCTGCGGCGACGTCGAGCGCGAGGTAGTCGGAACGGGTCAGGCTGCGGGCGTTGGTGCCCTCGACCACGGCGACACGCTCGTCGACGGCGATCGTCGGGTGCAGTTGCCCGTGCCCGACGTCGAGCGCGATGACCCGGCGGGCACCTCGGGCCAGGAGCACCTGCGTGAAGCCACCCGTGCTCGCACCGACGTCGAGCACCACACGGCTGGACGGGTCGACGCCGAACGCATCGAGCGCCCCGACCAGCTTCTGGGCAGCGCGGGAGACCCATTCGTCGGCCGCGTCGACCACGATGTCGGCAGCCGGCGAGGTCGGGGTGGAGGGCTTCACGACGGGACGACCGTCGACCGTCACCCGGCCGTCCTGGATGAGCTTGGTGGCAGCGGTGCGAGACCGCGCGAGGCCATGTGTCGCGAGGAGGGCGTCGAGGCGGACCGGGGTCGCGTCGGGCACGGCTCCGTCCGGTTCAGGCACTCGCGGTGCCGCCGCTCTCGAGCCGCGTGCGCAGCTCGTCGTGGAGTGCCGAGAACGCGTCTGCACGTTCGACGAGCGGCAGGGTCTCGGCCGCCGAGGTGCGCGCGGCGAACTCGTCCTGCGGTTCCAGGTCGGCGGACGGCTGCTCGGGGTTCGGCACGTCCGACACGCTACTCGCCGCCGTACAGCTGCGGGTCCACGTCCAGGCCGTAGATGGCCAGGCCGGACTCCCAGATCAGCGCCGCGCCGGCGCGGAGCCGATCGATGTCGCTACCGGCGTCGAGCACCCGCACCACGTGCCCCCGCATCGCCACGGTGGCGCTGCCGACGGTGACGTACCGCGTACCGTCGTCGTCCTGCCGCCGGACGGTCACCGGGTAGGGCTCGGACAGACCGCGGAGGTCCTCGAGCACGAACACCGGACGCGAGCGCTGATCGGCCGCGAGCACCTGCTTCGCCTGGTCGATGCCGGTGAGCACGAGGACGCTCGGGATCCCGACGTCGTTCGCCCCCTTGATGTCGGTGTCGAGACGGTCACCGATGAACAGTGTCTTCCCGCCGCCGAACCGCTCGACCGCGGCGTCGAAGATCGGGCGCTCCGGCTTGCCGGCGACCACGGGCATCCGCCCCACGGCCTGGTGGACCGCGGACACGAGCGTGCCGTTGCCGGGGGCGATGCCGCGCTCGACCGGGATCGACCAGTCCATGTTCGTGGCGACCCACGGGATCGCCGGGTCGGCCAACGCGAACGACGCCTCGGCCAGTTCCTTCCACCCGAGGTCCGGGGAGAAGCCCTGGATGACCGCGGCCGGGGAGTCCTCGGCACTGGTCGTCACCGTGAAGCCGGCGGCCTCGACGATGCTCGACAGTCCCAGCCCACCGGTGACGAGCACCGTCGCGCCGGCGGGCACCAGCGTCGACAGGAGCTGCACGCCCGCCTGCGACGACGTGACGACGTCGTCCTCGGACACCTCGAGCCCGTAGCGCTCGAGGTGCTCCGCGACGTCGATCGGTCGTCGGGACGCGTTGTTGGTGATGTACCCGACCCGCGCGTTCAGCGAGGCCCGTGTGAGCGCCTCGACCGCGTGCGGGATCGCGTTCCGCCCCCGGTAGACGACGCCGTCGAGGTCCGTGAGCACCACGTCGACGCCGTCCGTCGGCGCGGTCGGGACGTCAATCGGCTGCGGAGCCGTCGACGTCGCGGGGGTTGTCGTCGTCGAGTTCGCCGGGCTCGTCGGCGTCGCCGGGTTCGCCGACGACGTCGGGCTCGGCGAGGGCTGGCTCGTCGTCGTCGAGGTCGGCATCGTCGTCGAGCTGGTCGGTGTCGTCGAGCTCGCCGGCGTCTCCGTGTTCTTCGACTTCGAGCGTTTCCTCGACCACATCAACTGTCTCCCAAGCGTTCTCGTCGGCGGCTTCGGCGAGAGCCGTTGCCGCACGGTCGACACGGGCCCACCACTCGTCGGCCTCGTCCTGGCGGCCGAGCTCTTCGAGCGTGGCCGCGTAAGCACTGTAGAGCGCCGGTGACCACGTGTAGGCCGTGGACGGGTCCAGCTGTGGAATCTCCAGCTCGCCCAGGGCAGCTGTGGGGTTCCCGAGGTCGATGCGTGCGCCGGACATCGCGATCGCGAGTTCGACCTGTACGGCGGTGTCGAGCGCGGCACGCTCCACCGAACGGCCGAGTTCGAGCGCACGCTCGGGGCGGCCGAGGCCTCGTTCGCAGTCCACCATCATCGGGAGCTGGTCGTTGCGACCGGAGATGCGCCGGTAGGTACGGAGCTCGCGCAGCGCGGTCGCGAAGTCCCCCAGGCGGTACGCCGTGATCGCAGCGGTCTCGCGGACGACACCGACGCGACCGGCACGACGGGCAGCGCTCAGGGCGTGCTCGTTCGCCAGGGCGGGGTCCTCGTCGACGAACAGCGCCGCAGCCACGAGGTGCCGGGCGACCCAGTCGGCGTTGTCCTTGCTGAGCGTCTTCAGCTCCATGCGCGCCGCAGGGTCGAGGTCGCGCGCATCGATCTCGTCGGGGATGTCCGGGTCGTCGTGACGCGGGCGGATCGACTTCGTGCCGTACGGGTCGCGGTCTTCCCAGTCGTCGCGGGCCGCCTCGCCGAACCGTGCGCCGGCGTGACGCGTCCCGTCGCCGAAGCGGCGGCGGTCGTCGCCACCGTCGTGACGCGGGCGGTCGCCCCCGCGGGCCGGACGGTCCGAAGCACCCCGGAAGGACGGTCGGTCTCCGTCACGACGCGGACGGTCGCCGTCGCGAGCAGGACGGTCGCCGTCACGCGCCGGACGGTCTGAACCGCCGCGGTACGCGGGACGGTCGGAGCCACCGCGGTAGGCGGGACGGTCGCCGTCACGACGCGGACGGTCCGATGAACCGCCACGGTACGACGGACGGTCGCCGTCACGAGCCGGGCGGTCGGAGCCGCCGCGGTACGGGCGGTCGCCATCGCGAGCGGGACGGTCGGCACCACCGCGGTACGCGGGACGGTCACCGTCACGACGCGGGCGATCCGAACCACCCTGGTAGGGACGGTCGCCGTCACGACGCGGGCGGTCCGAACCACCCTGGTAGGGGCGGTCGCCGTCACGACGCGGGCGATCCGAACCGCCACGGTAAGCCGGACGGTCGCCGTCGCGGGCGGGACGATCGGAGCCGCCGCGGTACGCGGGACGGTCGCCGTCACGGGCGGGACGATCGGAGCCGCCGCGGTACGCGGGACGGTCGCCGTCGCGGGCGGGACGATCGGGACGGTCCGAGCCACCGCGGTACGCGGGACGGTCACCATCACGACGCGGACGGTCCGAACCACCCTGGTACGGGCGGTCGCCATCACGACGCGGACGATCCGAACCACCACGGTAGGCGGGACGATCTCCATCACGCGCGGGGCGGTCCGACCGGAACGGACGGTCCCCGTCGCGGCGCGGACGCTCAGCACCGCGGGGGCCGTCGCCGCGCGGCGGACGGCCGGAGTCGCCGCGATCGCTCCGCCACGACGGACGATCATCACGGTCTCCGGAGCGGAACGGACGGTCGCCACCGCTCCGCGGCGCACTGTCGCGACGTGCAGCGCCGTCGCGGAACGGACGGTCGGAGCGCTCAGGGCGGTCGCGGCGGTCGCCTTCACGGCGTTCAAAGTCGCGTGGACCGGACGACCAACGGCCTCCGCTCGCAGCGTCTCCGCGCGGACCTCCGTCGCGTCGAGGGGCTCGGTCGTCCCGTCGGGGTCGGTCTCCCCGGTCGCCGTCGTTCCGCCGCTCGTCGTCGTTCGCCACCGTTGCTCCTCATCGCGTGCCCGAGCCGAAGGCCGGGCGTTCGTCCGCTGTGTCGTTGTGTTGGGTGCCGCGTCGGTCGGACCGACGTTCGAGCTCCAGTCCATCACGAACCGGAGCCGACGTCGAGCAACGAGCGGCAAAACAGAAATGGCCACCGGCCACCACCGTGAACGAGGGTCTCCCCTGCGAATTCACGATGGAGGGCCGATGGCCACATCTTCTTACGT
>NZ_JANZKM010000015.1:0-95332 GCF_025642935.1 Curtobacterium sp. RIT-PI-V | reverse complement strand
ACGCGTCGAACGTCTCGTGGAACGTCGGACTTCGCGGCGGCGGCGGCGGCGGCCGGTCGGTCGGCGAGTCGGCCTCGGTCAGCCGGCGACACCGTGCTCGAACGCCCAGACGACGGCCTGGATCCGGTCCCGCAGCGCGAGCTTCTGGAGCACGTTCGACACGTGGGTCTTCACGGTGGCGTCACCGACGTACAGCTCGGCGGCGATCTCGGCGTTGCTGAGCCCCCGGGCGAGCAGCCGGAGCACCTCGGTCTCGCGCTCGGTGAGCCCGGCTGCTGCCAGGGCGGCGGCGTCGGAGCGGTCGGGGGCACGGCCGCTCGCAGCCGGGGCCGCCGTCGCCCGGCTGATCACCCGGCGCGTGACGTCGGGGGCGAGCAGGGCGTCCCCGGCGGCGACGGTCCGGACGGCGTCGATCAGCCGTTCGGGGGAGGCGTTCTTCAGCAGGAAGCCGCTGGCACCCGCCTCGAGCGCCTGGAAGAGCGCGTCGTCGCTGTCGAACGTCGTCAGGATGAGCACCGCCGGCGGGTCCGGCAACGCCGCGATCCGCCGAGCGGCCTCGAGCCCGTCGACGCCGGGCATCTGCACGTCGAGGCACACCACGTCGGGGCGCAGGGTCCGGACGGCCTCGACCGCACGGGCTCCGTCGGGGGCTTCGCCGATCACCCGCAACCCCGGCTCGGACTCCAGGATCACGCGGAACCCGGCGCGCACGAGCTCCTGGTCGTCCGCGAGCACGATCGTCAGGTCGTCGGCAGCCATGCCCGCACCAGGTAGCCTCCCCGGGCGCGTGGCCCGATCTCGATCCGTCCGTCCACCGCGGCGACCCGCTCCCGCATGCCGATGTGCCCGAGGCCGCTGCCCGACGGGTTCCGCGCAGCACGGTCGCCGTGCCCGTCGTCGGTGACCTCGACCTCGACGCCGTCGTCGAGGTACCGGAGCCGGACGTCCGCGCGGGCGGTGGGGCCGGCGTGCTTGAGGACGTTCGTCACGGCCTCCTGCACGATCCGGTACGCCACGGCGGCGACCGTCGGCGGCACGGGACGCTCGTCGCCCACGACCACGTACTCGGTCGGGTGACCGGCGACCCTGGCGGACTCGGCGAGCTCGGCGATGCGTGCGATGCCCTCGGTGCTCGGAGCGTCCCCGACACCATGGTCGCCGGCGCCCGGTTCGTCTGCCGACCGCAGGGTGCCGAGCATCCGCCGGAGCTCCTCCACTGCCGTGCGCGCGCTCTCCTCGACCACGCCGAGCGACGCCGTCGCCTGGTCGGGATCACGGTCGATGACCCGTCGGGCAGCGCCGGCCTGCACGCCCATCAGGGACACGTGGTGGGCGACGACGTCGTGCAGTTCGCGGGCGATCCGGACGCGCTCGATCGTCACGGCCTGGGCGGCGCTGCGCTCCCGTTCGGCCGCGAGCTCCGCGGTGCGTTCGTCGAGCTGGTGCCGGGCAACCGCCGAGGCCCACGCCCGGTTGCCCGCGTACCAGGCGGCACCGAAGTAGATGACGTTGATCACGATGTTCAGCAGCGAGTACGCGATGTACGGCGGGATGAGGGAACCCTCGTCGTTCGGCAGCGCGTTCGGCACCGCCCACCCGAACGAGATCGCGATGAACAGCCACGCGAACATCCCGCCGATGACGACCCACCGGACCGCCTCGGCACGCACCCGGTCGGAGCACCACGCGCCGACCGAGTACAGCGAGATGAACAGGGTGAAGTTGACCAGGAACACCTCGGGCACCTGCAGCAGCTGCGTGGCCGCGAACGCCAGCGCGGACACCACGGCGGCCGACATCGGGAACCGGCGGCGGAACGCGATCGGGACGGCGTTCGCGACGATCATCAGCGCCGAGACCCACCAGGCCGCCTGGTCGTCGCCGTAGGTCCCGGCCGACCCGTACAGGACCGTGGTGACGGCCAGGCCCGCGGCGAGCACGAGCGCGAGCACGGCGTCCTGCCGGTGCTCGCGGCGCCCCACGGGCAGCCGCGACCACTCCGTCGTCGTCCCCATGCAGAGAACGCTAGCGGGTGCCGCCCTCGTCCAGGCCGTCGAGGGCCTCGAGGACCGTTGCGACCTCGGTGCGCGTCGTGTAGTCGACGTGCACGTCCACGAACCGGACCACACCGTGTTCGTCGATGACGAAGACCGAGGGGAACGGGATCGCGGCGGTTCTGTCGGCGTTGCTGTCGGCGACGTCGAACCCGAGCTCCGTGTGGGCTGCTCGAGCCTCCGGGCTCGGTGCCGTGACGACGCCGAACCGACCGGCGAGCACGTTCTCCGGGTCGGACAGGACCGGGAACGCCAGCTCGCCGTTCGCGATCGACAGCTCGGTGCCCTCGGGGGTCTGCGGCGAGACGGCGACGAGGCGTGCCCCGCGTCCCTGCAGTGCGGGGAGCAGCTCCTGCTGGTAGGTGCGGAGCGTGAGGTTGCAGTACGGGCACCAGGCGCCGCGGTAGAACACCAGCACGGTCGGCGTGTCAGAACGCGCGGCGCCCAGCGACGTGGCGGCGCCCGTCGCGTCCAGCAGCGGAGCATCCGGCGCGTCGTCCCCGACGGCGAGGACGCCGTCGGGGACGCCGTCGGCACGCAGGTCGGCCTGTTCCCGGTCGAACACGGCGCTGAGCTCGGGGCCGATCTGCGCGGTGAAGCCGGCGTTGAACTCGTCGACTCGACGAGCGATGGTGTCGTGGGGCATCGGGTACTCCGTGGTCGTGGGCGGCCGGGTCGCCGTCGGAGGGAGCGTAGGCACGTCCCAGGGTTCGCGGTCCCGTCGCCCGTCACGGAGCGTCACGGAAGCGGGTGGTCGGGGAGTAGCCTCCCGCCAACGAGCAGGGGAGTCACCATGCAGTTCCTCGTCAACGTCATCGACGACGGGCAGGCCGTCGCCGCCGGTCGGACGGAGTCGGCCACCGAGGCCGAGGCCACTGCGGTCGACGCCCTGAACGAACGCCTGGGTGACGCCGTCGTGTTCGCCGCCGGGGTGTCCGCGCCCGCCGACGGCACCGTCGTCGACGCCCGCGGTGGCGGTTCGGACACCACGCCCGGACTGGCGGCCGTCAGCTCCGAGTTCGTCGCGGGGTTCTGGGTCATGGAGCTGCCGGACGCCGAGACCGCGCTCCGTGTGGCGCACGAGGCGTCGCAGGCGTGCAACCGGAAGATCGAGCTGCGTCCGCTCCTGTGACGGCGGCGTCACCGTGCGGAGGGCCTCCGCGCCTGCCGACCGCGGCGGGCACGGCGCTCGCCGCGGTGACGCCCGCCCCGACCAGGAACGTCGCCGCGTAGCCCGCCGTACTGACGAGCGCTCCCGCTGCCGCCGCTCCCACGGCCTGCCCGAGCACGAGCGCGACGAAGAGCATCGACGTCCCGGCCGACGACCGCGCAGCGTCGAGTTCGGTCGTCCAGGCGATCAACGCGCCGGTCGCGGCCGTGTAGCCCCAACCGAACACTGCACACGCCAGCATCGCCAGCGCCGTGGACTGCGGCGCGAGCCCGAGTGCGACGACCGCCACCGCCACGGCGCCCGCGGTCAGCGCCCAGAGCGTCCGTGCACGGAGTCCGCTCGTCCACCGTGCCGTCACGGCGACCGCAGCACCGCCGACCCCGAGCGCGATCCACGCCGACACCGACACCACGACGGGCGCGCCCGCGTCGACCAGCACGGAGCGGCCGTACGTCCACACGACCGCCGACCCGGCGCCGAAGAGCAGCGCGAGCGCGATGACCCGTCGGTGTGCTGCGAACCACGCCGTCCCCGGTGCGGCTGGCCGGTCGCCGTCGGACCCGCTCCGACGGGACACCGTGAGCAGCACGATGCCGACGACGAGCGCGAAGACCCCGGACCACGTCCAGGCCGTCCGCCAGTCCGGCAGGAGCACGAGTGCGAGCGCCCCGGCGGCGACCAGCCCCGGACCGGTCCCCGAGTTGACGACCGCCTGCGCCGTTCCCTGCGCGGAACCGGGCACCGCGCGTGACACGAGCTGCACGAGGGCCGGGGAGGCGAGCCCGGCCCCGGTGGAGGCGACCACGGCGGCGATCCCGAAGGGCCACGGCCCCGGCGCCGCTGCCATCGTGAGCGCACCGACCCCGGCGACCGCGGCGGCTGCGGCGACGAGCACCCGGGGGACGCGTGCGGCGACCAGGAACCCGACCACCGCGCCGATGCAGTACATCGCCGAGGCCCCCGAGGAGACCCACCCAGCAGCGTCCGGGCGCAGGCCGAGGTCGCGTTGGACGTCGGGCAGGAAGAGGCCGAACGCCAGGCGTACCAGCCCGTACGTCGCCGCGATCAGGGCCAGCCCGCTGCCGAGGAGCACCCACTGTCGTAACGAAAACGATCGTTTCACTTTTGAGAGCCTAGGGTGCTTGCATGGCGATGCGTCCAGGAACCGAGCAGCGGCTGCTCGACGCGGCCGAGGAGCTTTTCTTCACGCGCGGCATCGCCGCCACCCCGATCGACGCCGTGCTCGACCGCGCCGGGATCTCGAGCGCCACGCTCTACCGCGGCTACGCGAGCAAGGAAGCCCTGGTCGCCGCGGCCCTCGACCGCCGGCACGACGACTGGCTCGCCACGTGGGACCGCGCGGTCGAGGCCGCTCCGGACGATCGTGGGCGCCTGCTCGCGGTGTTCGACGCGCTCGACGACTACCGGTCGACCGCCGCCGGCTCGCGTTGGTGCGCGTTCCTCGGGACCGCTGCCGAGTACGCGGACGCCCCCGCCGAGGTGCACGAGGTGCTCGACCGCGAGACCGGTGCGCTCCGGACCCGGCTGACCGAACGTGCCGCATCCGTCGTCGGCGAGCGCGCCGGCGCCCTGGCCGATCAGCTGCTGCTCGTCGTCTCCGGGTACCTCGCGATGCGTCTGCGCGATCCGTCGGTCGGCACGGCGACGGCGCGCACGGTCGCCGCCGCGCTCGTCGCAGCAGCCTGACCGCTTGTCAGCGCCCCGGGTTCTCCGACGCCACGCTGGGTATCTTGCCCGGTGTGCAGCGACTCTCCTCGACCCTCGTCATGCAGCGCGTGACCTCTGACGGAACGGTGCCCCTCGGATGACCCGTTCGCGTGCGTCGACGATCACCCGTCGGTCGCTGCTGATCGGGGGAGTCGGCATCGTCGCCGCGGGTGCAGCCGCCGAGGCGGTGGACCTCGACCTCCTGCCCGGCCGGTCGACGATGTACCGCGTGCTCGGGCTCAACGGTGCCGACGGCACGATCCCCGACGTCGACCCGGTCCCCTCGGTCTCCGGCACCTTCGTGTCGGCGGCCCGCGCGGGGCGCACGGTCGGCTGGACCATCGCCGCTCCGGAGTCGGACACCCCGCTGCCGGTGGCCGTCGCACTGCACGGCTACGGCGACGACCACGCGGCGTTCTTCGGGCGGGAGCTCGGCTGGGACCGGTTCCTCGCGGCGCACATCGCAGACGGTGGGGCGCCCTTCGCGATCGCCTCGATCGACGGCGGCAACCGGTACTGGCACCACCGCTCGGACGGGGACGACCCTGCAGCGATGGTGGTCGACGAGTTCCTGCCCCGGATCGCACGGCGGGGGTTCGACACCGACCGGCTCGCGCTGACCGGGTACTCGATGGGCGGGTTCGGTGCGCTCCGGCTCGGCGGGGTGCTCGGTGCATCCCGCGTCCGCGCGGTGTCGGCGATCAGTCCGGCGCTCTGGACGTCAGCAGCGGAAACCGCCCGCGGAGCCTTCGACGACGCGGCCGACTTCCGTGCGAACACGGTCCTCGGTCGGCAGCGCGCGCTGGACGGCATCGCGGTCCGTGTCGACTGCGGCAACGGCGACGGGTTCGCTCCGGCGGCCCACGCCTACGTCGACGGCTTCGCGACGCCGCCCGCCGGGGGCTTCGAGCCCGGCGCCCACACGCACGGCTACTGGCGCCGCCTGGCACCGCAGCAGCTCGCCTTCCTCAGCCGCCACCTCGGTCGCTGACCCGACCCGCGCCCTGGGCGATCACCGAGGCGGACGGGAGGCCCGTGGCGGCCCCGCACCGCGCCTCCAGACCGTCGACCGGTCGCGTCCACGGCCCGTGCCGCGAGGCGAGCAGCGATCAGGCTCGCCCGCGGTTGCGGCGCCGGATCTCCTTCGGCGCCCGACCAGCCATGAAGGACCTCGCAGGATCGACGAGGAAGCCCTGCCGCAGGGCCTCGCGCCCGACGAGCATCCGGAACCCCATCTGGTCACGGTTGCTCAGGGTGACCTCGGACTCGACGGCGCGCCCGGCCAGGGTGATCGTGGTGAGCACGACGATGCGCTCCTGGGTGTGCCCGGTCGAGCTGCGGATGATGCGCCGGTCGTGCACGTCGCACTCGATCGTGACGGCGTCGGCATCGGTGTCCTGCCACGGGTGCACGGAGAACCGGACCCGGTCGCCGGGCAGTTCCTCGAGGTCGAACGCGTGCAGTGCCGAGCTGCGTGCACCGGTGTCGAGCTTGACCTTGATCCACGGCAGGCCGAGCTCCGGCAGGCCGGCCCACTCGCGCCAGCCGGCGACGACGAGCCCGCCGTCGGGGGACTTCGGAGCACGGGCCATGGCCCCATCTTGTCGTACGCCCGAGAGCGGTGTTCGCGTGCTTGGATGGACCGTCGCCGTCGATCCCACCCCGCGGAGAACCCCTCGATGAAACTCGCCATCCTGTCCCGCGCCCCGCAGGCGTACTCGACCCAGCGCCTCCGTGCCGCAGCGCTCGACCGCGGCCACGACGTCAAGGTCCTGAACACCCTGCGCTTCGCGATCGACCTGTCCGGCGACGACCCGGACCTGCTCTACCGCGGCAAGCTCCTGTCCGACTACGACGCAGTGCTGCCCCGGATCGGCAACTCGATCACCTACTACGGCACCGCCGTCGTGCGGCAGTTCGAGCAGATGGACGTGTACACGCCGAACACCGCGAACGGCATCACGAACTCGCGCGACAAGCTCCGTGCGAACCAGATCCTGTCCCGACACGACATCGGCATGCCGGCGACGACCTTCGTGGCCGGCCGCAACGACGTGCGCGGGGCGATCGAACGGGTCGGTGGCGCGCCCGTCGTCATCAAGCTCCTCGAGGGCACGCAGGGCATCGGCGTGATCCTGGCACCGGAGGCGAAGGTCGCCGAGTCGATCGTCGAGACCCTGCACTCCACCAAGCAGAACGTCCTGATCCAGTCGTTCATCTCGGAGAGCCGCGGCCGGGACATCCGTGCGCTCGTCGTCGGCGACCGCGTCGTGGCCGCGATGCGCCGGACGGCGTCCGGCGACGAGTTCCGGTCGAACGTGCACCGCGGCGGCACCGTCGAGAAGGTCACGCTGTCGCCCGAGTACGAGGCCGTGGCCGTGCGCTCGGCGCAGATCATGGGCCTCAAGGTCGCGGGCGTCGACATGCTCGAGGGCAACGACGGCCCGCTCGTCATGGAGGTCAACTCGTCACCGGGGCTCGAGGGAGTCGAGCGCGCGACCGGTCTCGACATCGCGGGCGCGATCATCGACTTCATGGCGAACCAGGTCGCGTTCCCGGAGATCGACGTCCGGCAGCGCCTGTCGGTGTCGACGGGGTACGGCGTCGCCGAGCTCCTCGTGCACACGAACGCCGATCTGGTCGGCAAGACCATCAAGGAGTCCGGACTCTGGGACCGCGACATCACGGTGCTCACCCTGCACCGCGGTTCGAACGTCATCCCGAACCCGCGCAGCGGCGTCGCTCTCGAACCCGGCGACCGCCTGCTGTGCTTCGGCAAACTCGAGGAGATGCGCTCCATGGTCCCCGAACGCCGGAAGCGTCGGGCGAAGGTGCGGAAGCTTCCCAAGGAGCCGCTCCAGTCGGAGAGCTGACGGACCGGAGGCCCGGCCCGCGTCCCCCGCGAGGGGAGCGCGAGCCGGGCCTTCCGTCTCGAGCCTCGGTTCAGACGCCGCGCACGTCGCGTTCGCGGCGGCGACGCCCGAGCAGCCGCAGGACGACACCCAGGCCGAGAGCACTCAGCGCTGCGACGAGCCAACCGCCGAGCTCGGCGCAGTGGTCAGGTTCGTTGCCGGCCTTGTCCTCGACCACGATCTCGAGGTCGTGGCTGCCGTCGTTCAAGGGCGAGTCGAGCTCGATGTGCAGTACGTTGCGGCGCGGCGGATGCGATTCGGCGTATCCGGATCGCACACACAGCCCGGATGGGGAAGTATGTATCGGTGACGATCATGACGGAACGGCCGGTCGACCGGGCAGCGAGCGGTGAACGTGCAGGCAGTGAACGGACGCCGAGCAGCGAACCCGAGCAGCCCGGCAACGCCACGGCGAAGCACCACAACGTCTCGCTGCTGTCCGTGGCGACGACGACGGCCGATCGCGTGACGACCTCTGCGGACATCGAGGCCCGGCTCCGCGGCGTGCTCCGCCGACTCCGTCTGCCGATGGGCCTGCTCGAGCGCGTCGCCGGTGTGATCGAGCGACGCAACTGGGGCGAGGGCCAGACCTTCCAGGACGCCGCCATCGACGCCGGTCGTCGCGCGATGGCCGAGGCGGGTGTGCGTCCCGACGAGATCGGGCTGCTCATCAACACCTCGGTGACCCGTCCGCACCTCGAGCCGTCGGTCGCCGTGCGCCTGCACCACGGGCTCGGCCTGCCGTCGTCGGCGATCAACTTCGACATCGCGAACGCGTGCCTGGGCTTCGTCAACGCCATGAGCGTCGCGGCGGGCATGATCGACTCCGGTCAGATCAAGTACGCGCTCGTCGTCGACGGCGAGGACGCCGACCAGGTGCAGCTCAACACCATCGACCGTCTGAACCAGGGCGGACGGAACCGCAAGGACTTCATGAGTGAGTTCGCCAGCCTGACCCTCGGGTCCGGCGCCGCAGCCGCCGTGCTCGGCCCGGCGGACCTGCACCCCGAGGGTCACCGGATCGTCGGCGGCGTCACCCGCGCGGCGACCCAGTGGTACGACCTGTGCGTCGGCAGCGTGGACGGCATGTTCACGGACGCCAAGATGCTGCTCAAGGGCGGCATGGAGCTCGTCGTCGCCGCGTGGACCGAGGCCCGCGCCCACTTCGACTGGGCGAACATGGACCGCTACGTCCTGCACCAGGTCTCCGATGTGCACACCAACGCGTTCGTCGAGGCCATCGGCATCCCGCGAGACAAGGTCCCCACCACGTACCAGCGGTTCGGCAACGTCGGTCCGGCGTCGATCCCGATCACCCTGGCCGACGAGGTCGAGTCCGGCGGCATCCGCCGCGGCGACCGCGTGTTCCTGGGTGGCGTGGGCTCCGGCATCAACACGGCGATGATGGAACTGCACTGGTGAGGTCCCGGCTTCCCCGCGTCGCCGCGAGCACGGCTCCGGCGACGCAGCCGCCCTCCCTGCCCGGTCTCGATCCGGCGTGGTCGCGTCTGGTCACTGTCCCCGCGTGGTCTGCAGAGCGAACGGGAGGAACGGATCGCGCCGCGCGCACCTGGCACCTCCTCGACACGGCCGGGTCCCTGGCCGCGCTCGGCGTGGAACCGGTCGGCACCATCCTGTGCGTGCACGGCAACCCCACGTGGTCGTACCTGTGGCGGTCGGTGCTCCGCACCTCGCTCGAGGTCGCACGGGCCGGTGGCCCGGCCTGGCGCGTGGTCGCCGTCGACCAGCTCGACATGGGCTTCTCGGAGCGCACCGGGGTGGAACGGGGGCTGCCGCAGCGCGTCGCAGACCTCGGAGCACTGACCGACGAACTCGGGCTGACCGGCCCGGTCGTCACCCTCGGCCACGACTGGGGCGGCGTGGTGTCGCTCGGCTGGGCGGTCGACCACCCCGACGTCCTGGCTGCCGTGATGACGTGCAACACCGCCGTGCACCAGCCCGACGACGCCCCGATCCCGGCGCCGCTGCGGCTCGCCCTGGGGCCGGGGCTGCTCGGCCGTGCGACCGTCGTGACGCCGGCGTTCCTCGAGACGACACTCGGCATCGCGCACCCGAAGCTCGACCGTGCCGTGGCCGACGGCTACCGTTCCCCCTACCGCGGTGCGGCACGTCGTGGTGGCATCGGCGGGTTCGTGGCGGACATCCCCGTCGACGCCCGGCACCGGAGTGCTCCCGAGCTCGACCGGATCGCGGCCGGGGTCGCTGCGCTCGACGTCCCGGCGCTGCTGCTCTGGGGTCCCCGCGACCCGGTGTTCCTGGAGCGCTACCTCGACGACCTGTCCGAGCGGCTGCCGCAGGCCGACGTGCACCGGTTCGAGGGTGCCGGGCACCTGCTGCCCGACGACGCCGACGTGGCGGGCGCGGTGTTCGACTGGATCGGCGACCGCCTGCCGGACGGACACGTGCCTGCGTCGGTCACCACGGGCCTCCCGGCCGGAGTGCAGCACACGAGCAGCGTGAGCCGCCCGCTCGGCGCCGCGCTCGAGGACCTGCGCGACAGCGACGAACCCGCCCTGGTCGAGATGGCCGCGGCCGGCGGTCCCCGCACGATCACGTGGCGCCTGCTCGCACGTCGGGTGGACGAGATCGCCGCCGGGCTGGACGAGCTCGGTGTCCGGAGCGGTGACCGTGTCTCGCTCCTCGTCACGCCGGGAGCCGACCTGACGGCCGTCCTGTACGCCTGCGTGCGGATCGGCGCGGTCGTCGTGGTGGCGGACGCCGGACTCGGTCTGCGTGGCCTGACCCGTGCGGTGCGCGGAGCCCGACCCGACTGGATCATCGGTGCGCTGCCCGGACTCGGAGCCGCTCGTGCACTCGGCTGGCCGGGGCGGCGCATCGCGACCGTCCCGTTGCCCGCGCCCGCACGGCGTGCACTGCGCGTCGAGCACACGCTCGTCGACGTCGCCCGGCGGGGTGCCCGTCGGCTGGCGCACGGTTCCGTGCTGCCCACGGTGCCGGCGCCCGACGCCCCGGCCGCGATCCTGTTCACCTCCGGGTCGACCGGACCGGCGAAGGGCGTCGTCTACACGCACGGACAGCTCGGTGCCGTCCGCGACGTGCTGGCGGCCCAGTACGACATCGGTGTCGGCACCGGCCTCGTCGCGGGCTTCGCGCCCTTCGCGCTGCTCGGCCCGGCCCTCGGGGCCCGGTCGGTGGCGCCGGACATGGACGTCACCGCGCCCCGCACCCTGACGGCGCGCGCCGTCGCGGCGTCGGTGGCAGCGGCCGACGCGACCGTGGTGTTCCTGTCGCCGGCGGCACTGGCGAACGTCGTGGCGACGGCGTCGGAGCTGACCGACGCCGACCGTGCGGCGCTCGCGCGCGTCCGGTTGTTCCTGTCGGCGGGTGCCCCGGTGTCGGCCGCGTTGCTGACCGCGGCGACCGAGCTGATGCCGAACGCGAGTGCGCACACCCCCTACGGCATGACCGAGGGGCTGCTCATGACCGATGTCGACCTGGACGGCGTCCGTTCGGCGGCGGCCTCGGGCGACGAGGGCATCTGCGTCGGGTTCCCGGCGGCGAACGTCCGGGTGCGGATCGCGCCGCTCGACACCGCGGGTGCTGCGACCGGTGCGCTCACCGACGCGGCGGGCGTCACCGGCGAGATCGTCGTCGCGGCACCGCACGTGCGCGACCGGTACGACCGGCTCTGGCGGACGAACCGCGTCGCGCGCCTCGGTGTCGAGGACCCGCGCGGACACCGCACCGGCGACGTCGGACACCTGGACGCCTCCGGGCGGCTCTGGGTCGAGGGGCGGATGCAGCACGTACTCACCACCCCGCACGGCGTCGTCACCCCGGTCGGACCGGAGCAGCGCATCGAGGGCGTACCCGGGGTCGGCCGTGCCGGCGTCGCGGGGATCGGCCCGCGCGGCACGCAACAGGTCGTGGCCGTCGTCGAGACCACCGGCAGGCGACGTGCCCGACGGCCCGCCCTGGCTCCGCCGGCGTTGGCTGCTTCGGTCCGGGCCGCGGCCGGGGTCCCGCTCGCTGCCGTGCTGACGGTCCCCGTGCTGCCGACCGACATCCGGCACAACTCGAAGGTCGACCGCGCCCGGCTGTCCCGCTGGGCGACCTCGGTGCTGTCCGGTGGACGGATGGCCCGCCCGTGACGGTCCTGGTCACCGGGGCGAGCGGCTTCCTCGGACAGGCGACGGCCGCTGCCGTGCGGGACGCTGGGCACGAGGTCCGCACGTTCCAGCGACGGCCGTCCGGCGTCAACGGCGTCCAGGACGTCGCCGGTTCGATGACCGACGTCGCGGCGGTGGCCCGCGCGGTCGACGGGGTCGACGCCGTGGTGCACCTCGCCGCCAAGGTCTCCCTGGCGGGTGACCCGGCCGACTTCGTCCGCGTGAACGTCGACGGCACCCGAGCGCTCGTCGACGCCGCGCGGCGTGCCGGTGTCCAGCGGTTCGTGTTCGTCTCGTCACCGTCGGTCGCGCACACCGGGTCGTCGCTCGTCGGCGCCGGGGCCGGTGCCGCCGAACCGCAGCACGCGCGCGGCGACTACGCCCGCACGAAGGCCGCGGCCGAACTCCTCGCGCTCGAAGCCGACGCCCCCGGGTTCGCCGTCGTCGCCATCCGGCCGCACCTGGTGTGGGGCCCGGGGGACACACAGTTGATCGGCCGCATCGTCGAACGGGCACGGTCCGGGCGACTGCCGTTGCTCGACTCCGGTGCCGCCCTGATCGACACCCTGTACGTCGACAACGCCGCGTCGGCCATGGTCGCGGCGCTCGGGCACGCTGCGGACGACGACGTGCACGGCAACGCCTACGTCGTCACGAACGGCGAGCCCCGGCCCGTCGCGGACCTGCTCGCCGGGATCTGCGCGGCCTCGGGTGTCCCGGCGCCGCGGTGGCACGTGCCGGCAGCGGTCGCGCGCGTGGCGGGTTCGCTGGTCGAGGCCGTGTGGCGGGTGCGTCCGGGCCAGGACGAGCCGCCGATGACGCGGTTCCTCGCCGAGCAGCTCTCCACGGCGCACTGGTTCGACCAGCGCCGTACCCGTACTGACCTGCAGTGGGCCCCGTCGGTGTCGATCGACGAGGGCCTCGCGCGCTTGGCGGCGGCCGCGGCCCGAGTCTCGCGCTGAGCGACAGTTCTCGGACGGTGCGCCCCGAGGAGTGTCGCGCAGCCCGAGTCTCGCGCTCACGCGAACGCGGCTCAGACCTCGTCGGCCGCCACGTAGACCCAGGCCGACAGACCCGAGGTGAGCTCGACCCGGATGCGCTGGTAGTCCGACACCTCGTAGGCGTCGACGGCACGCAGGTGCCACTCGTGGCCCAGGGTCAGGGCCACGCCGTCGACGACGTTGCCCGCTGCGCCCCGGCGGAGGATCGGGTGGCGGTCCGAGCCACTCGCCCGGATGACCTCGGGGTCGGTGATCGTCACCCAGTCGAGTCGCCAGCCGGGCAGCGTGTCCGGGGTGGTGGGGACGTGTTCGCCGAACAGCGACTCCTGCACGAGCGGCTGCCGCAGCGTGCCGTACGAGAACACCCGGTGCGTGGTGCCGGGCCACGCTGCGGAGCGACGGATCGGCTTCGGACCGATCGTCGGGGTCGACGTCCACACGAGTGCGCCGGTGACGCCGGTGAGGCCGAGGTGCAGCAGCCCGGCGACGACGAGGAGGATCCCCCAACCGGCGCCGGCGGCGATCGCGATGATGCCGACGACGAGACAGACGAGCGCGAACGCGCCGAGACCGATGACCCAGCGCTGGCCGGGGGAGAGACGCTTCACGTCGCGAGGGTAGCGGACGGGAGGCCCGGATCACGTGCGCCGATCGGCGCAGGTGATCCGGGCCTCCTGTCCGGACGCGGCGTCAGCCGCAGAACTCCGGCGGTGGCGACTGGTCGACGGTGCTGACCCAGACCGAGTTCGCCCGCTCGCCCGAGCCCACGGGTGGGAACCGGAAGCTCACGAACACCCCGTTGACGGTGGTCGTCCAGCCGCCGTAGGGCGAGTCCGACGGCTGGGCGGCGTCGTTGCCCGGCTCCGTGTAGTGCAAGTCCGGGTACGCCGCTCGCAACTCGGTGAGGGTGCTGCCGGTCCCGAGTCCCGCAGCCGTCGTCGGTCCCGCCACCTCGTCGGAGTTCCTCCCGACCATGACGCTCGCGATCGTGCCGTCGTCGCCCTTCACGACGGTCAGTGCCGGGTTGTTGCGGTCGTCGGGGTACCAGAACACGACGTTCGGGTTGAGGCAGCCGTCGCTCGCCGTGTACACGCCGTCCAGGTCGTCCGTCTCGGCGGTGTACTCCCCGCCGAGCGCGATCGGCCCCACCTCGCTGCCGGAGATCGTCCACGTGTCCGGGTCCGACAGCGAGTACGGCTCCCGTGTGGAGGTGGGCGTCGCCGACGGTGTCGACGTCGGCGTCGGCTGTCCGACGACCGGGGCGCCCGACGGCGTCTCGATCGGCGTCGGTGCCGTGGACGGCGACGCGGTCGGAGTGGGCTCCGCGGTGATCGACGTCGGGATGAGGCCGAGTGCGACCCCACCGCCGGCGGCTCCGAGCAGGAGCACCCCGACGACGCCGATCGCGATGCCGACTCGACGGCCGTGGCGCTTCGGGCGAGGGGTGGCCTGCTCGAGGACGTTCTGCTTCATCGAGACGAGCATGCGCTGCAGGTCGTCTCCCTCGGGAGGTTCAGTGTTCATCGTGCGTCACCGCCTTCTTGAGTCGTCGGCGGGACCGCGAGACCCGCTGGGTGACCGCTCCGACACTGAGTCCGAGCAGCTGTGCGGCCTCGGCGTAGGAGTACCCCTGCAGCAGGCACAGCTCGCAGATGCGGCGATCGGTCTCCGGCAGCGCGGCGATCTCGCTCCGGACCCACCGGAGTTGCTCGGAAGCATCGGTGGTGTCGGCGGGGGCGGCGAGGTCGAAGGGCAGTTCGTCGCCGGCGTGCTTCGCGTTGCGCCGACCGAGGTTCTTCGCGTGGTTGCGGCACACGACCAGCAGCCACGGCAGGAGCGTGCCGGTGGGGAGCTGGAGGCCGTCGGCGCGTTGCCAGAGCGTCAGGAACGTGTCCTGGACCAGTTCCTCGACGTCTTGCTTGCTGCCCGCGATCGCCCACGCGTACCGGGTGAGCGTGGGCGCGAACCGGTCGAACGCGGTCGCGAGTGCTGCTCTGTCCCCCGAGGCGAGGCGCCGTGCGAGGCCGGCGTCGTCATCTGCGGTGTTGTCCACGGTGCTCCCTTCACTACGACAATGTCGTGAAGAGGCCGAACATGACACGGATCACGACACGATGCGTCCGTGTCGTGATCCGATGGTGATGCGGGAGGTGTCAGCCGTGCCGCTTGGCGGCCTTGGCGATCTTCTTGCCCAGCTTCTTGCGGGCCTTGCGAGCGTACGGGTCGTTCCAGGCCTTGCGGACGGTCTCGCTCTTGGACGTCTTGATCACCGGACGGTTGGCGCGGGAGCCGAACCAGAACCCGACGAGGACGATCAGGCCGATGACGATGATGCGGTTGCGCATGGTGGGACTCCTTGGTCGATGGTGCAGGTGCTGTCGGATCAGCCGGTGAAGCGTTGCCAGAGCTCGGTGACGATCGGCCACACGTCGCCAGCGCGGTCGGCGGACCCGACGGCCACCAGCACCACGGGCACGATCGTGACGGCGATGCTCACCAGGACGGCGAGCACGACCGAGATCGTCGCCGTCGTGGTGTGTCGACGGGTGAGCGCCAGCGCGAGGAGCGCCAGCACGACGACCAGCCCGAGGACCGCGACGACCGTGACCCGCACGAACGGGAACGGCACGAGGCCCGCGGTCGTGGCGGTGACGCCGCCGAGGAACCCGACCAGGGGCAGGAACGCCCCGAGCAGGACCCCGGCGACCAGGACCACGCCGATGCCACCGGCGATCCACACGCCGCGCGGCCGTGGCCGCCGGGTGCGGGGCCGACGGCCGCCGGACCAGGCGGTGGTCACGGTCGGTCCGCGGTCGGGACGGTCGGCTGGTCGCCGTCGCGGGCTGCTGCCCGCGCTGCCTCGCTCGCGTCGGCTGCGGCGTCGGCGGCGTCCTGCGCGGCGTCCTCGGCCGAGTCGGCGGCACGCACGGCGGCGTCGGCAGCCGTCTCGGAGACCACGACGGGGGTCGCAGTGTCCTCGTCGGCGACGGCCGCACGTGCGCGGCCGGCGGCGTCGCGCGCGGTGTCGGCGGCGTCCCGTGCGCCCTCGGATGCACGGTCGAGCGCATCGGACGCGGCTTCGTGCACGCGGCCGGCGGTGGCGGTCGTCGCGTCCACGGCCTGTTCCGCGGCGTCCGCGGTGACGTCGGCGGCACGCTTCGTGGCGTCCGCGGCCTGGTCGGCGGCCTGCTTCGTGGCCTCGGCGGTGGCCGAGGCAGCACGCTTGGCAGTGTCGACCGTCGCTTCGGCGGCACGCTTGGTGGCGTCCGCGGTGACCTCGGCCGCCTGCTTCGTGACGTCGGCCGTGGCGTCCGCAGCGCGCTTCGTCGCCTCGGCGGCCTGGTCGGCTGCCTGCTTCGTGGCGTCGACGGTCGCCGTCGCCACGCGCTTGGTGGTCTCGCTCGTCGCCTTGGCGGCGTCCTGCACGGCATCACCGACAGCGGTGGCCGCACGCTCGACGGGCGAGGGCTCGTCGTCGAACGGTCCGTGGACGTCCAGCACGCGGACGTCCACGGTCGTCGGCACGGAGGCGACCTGGCCGGCTGCTGCGGCGACCTGTCGCTTCACCTCGTCGGCGACCTCGCGGACGTTCCGTGGGTAGGTCACGATCACGGAGACCTGCACCGCGAAGGTGCCGTCCTCGTCGTCGACCTGCACGCCTGCGGTCCCGGCGGAGCGGCCGAGCCGCTTCCGCAGTTCGTCGGCGGCTCGGGACACGGTCCCGCCGAGGTGGTGCACGCCGGGCACGCCGAGCGCCGTCTCCGCCGCGGTGCGCGCGATGAGCATCGCGGGGGTCGCGTCGTCGGGCAGCGGCTCCGTCAGTTCTGCGGGCAGGGCCACCTCGGTGACCTGCGTGTGCGCATGGGGGTCGTGCTGCATGGTTCCTCCTCGTTCGGGTCCGCGGAACGCATCGGGGCACTCGACGTCGCGAGTGCCCCGACACGCATCGAGCGTCCTAGTTCTTGAAGACGTCCTTGACGTCCTCGCCGGTCTTCTTGACGCTCGCAGCGGCCTGGTCCTTCTGGCCCTCGGCGACCTTGGAGTCGTCGTTCTGGGCCTTGCCCACGGCCTCCTTCGCCTTGCCGGCGAGGTCCTGGGCAGCGTTCTTGATCTTGTCGTCGAGTCCCATGACGGGTCCTTTCATCGGTCGGGCGTTCGCCCGGTGGTGGGTGTTGCGAGGGTCTTCGGTGGGCCGGGAGGCCCGGGGGTGCGTCCGCCTGACGGGTGTCAGTGGACGCGGGTCGACTTCGCGAGCGCCGAACGGGTGCCACCGGTGAGGTGGACCAGGACGGGCACCTGGCGGCCGAGCGTGCGGTCGAGGACCGCGACGGCGCGGTCGACGGCGTCGAGCACCGAGACGGCGTCCCCGCCGCGGCGGACCGCGACGCGGATGCGAGCGGCGCGCTGCTTGCGCACCAGGTAGGTGTCGACGCGCGAGCCGACGACGTCGCGGACACCGGCGAGCTCGTGCTCGACGACGTCGCGGACGAGTGCGACGTTCACCGTGATGGCGTCCTCACCCGAGCGCTCGCGGACGGCGACGGACGTGCCGCCCCCGCCGCGGCTGAACGCCCAGACCAGGGCGAGCACGATCACGACGGCGCAGGCGGCGGCGACGATCCAGAGCGAGGACGCGGGGACGTCCAGGTTGCTCGGCAGGTCGACGTAGGGCTTGATCGCGTCCTGCACGGCGGGCAGGACGCCCGCGCCGATCGTGAGGCCGACGACGACGGCGACGAGGCCGAGGACGAAGAGGATGATCCGGTTCATGGTCCGGTTGCTCTTGGTCATGCGAGGGTCCCCTTCTCGTCGATGCGGACGCGGACGTTGTGGCCGAACCGTTCGTCGAGGCCGCTCAGGCGGTCACGGACGGCTGCCTGCACGGCCTGCTCGTCGACCGGGATGCCGGTGACGGGCACGATCCGGACGTCGGTGCGCCGACCGCGGGCGGTGGCCGAGGCGTTGCCCTCGGGAACCCCTGCTGCCGTGCCGGCGGCGTTGGCCGCCGTGGAGGCGACGATGCGGGTGTCGATGACGACGGCGCCGCGGTCGTGCTGGACGACGGAACGGTGCTGGCGACCCGGCTTCAGGGCCAGGACGATCAGCACGACGCCCAGGACCACGAGCACGACGGCGATGACCTCGGCGATCGTGACGAACGCGGCGTCGGGCTGCAGCGCGGCATCGACGGCGGTCTGCGGGTCGGCGAGGAGCGGAGGCCGCCCGATCGCCCGCAGGACCGACTCCGTGCCGATCCACGCGGCGACCAGGGCGAGGACCACCAGCGCCACCGCCACTGCGGTCGAGCGGGAGCGGTGCACGCTCCGACGACGGATGCGTCGTTCGACGGAACCGTTGCTCATGATGGTCTCCTACCGGGTTCGGGACTCGCGCTCGCGCACGATCCCGGTGAGTTCGATGTGGGCACTGCCGACGCGTCGGCCGGTGAGTTCGCTCACGCGGCGCTTGACCTCGTCGGCGACCTGGGCCGAACGGGCGACGAGGTCGTCGCCCGCGGCGATGGGGCCGGTGACGTCGAGGGCCATCGCTCCGGCCGCGTCTCCGAGACCGACCCTGACCCGCTTGGCGGGGGCGCCGAGCCGTTCGGCTGCGACGGCCCGCGCCAGCGAGGTCAGTGCACGAGCGGTGATCTCGACGCGGCCCGGGACGACGTCCGGGCCGGCGTTCACCGGGAGCTCCGGCGCCCGGTGAGCACGTCGGTCAGGGCGCCACGGTCGATCTTGCCGGTGGCGAGGGCAGCCACGAGGGCACCGATCGCACCGAAGACGATGACCAGGACGAAGCCCCAGAACCCGAACTGCAGTGCGACGACTGCGAGGACGGCACCGATGAGGGCACCGATCAGTGTGTTGCTCATGCGACTCGCGCTTCCTTCTTCTCGTCGTTCTCGTTGTCGTCGTCGTCGCCCGGGATGAAGACGTCCTGGACGGTCACGTTGACCTCGGCGACCTCCATGCCGACGATCTGCTCGAGGGCACGTGCGACGCTGCTGCGGACGCCGTCGGCGACCTGCTGGAGCGACACGGGGTACTCGGCGACGATGACGATGTCCGCGGCGACCTGCTTCTCGCCGACCTCGACCTTGACGCCCTGACCGAAGTCGCGCTGGCCGATCGCGTCGCGGATCGCACCGATCGCGCGGGCTGCGCCGCCACCGAGCGAGTGCACGCCGTTGACCTCGCGGGCGGCGATGCCGGCGACCTTCGACACGACGGTGTCGTCGATGACGGTCTTGCCGGTGACGCCGCTGTTCGAGCCGGCGTGCGAGGTGGTCCGGGCCGCGGCGGTGGTGGCCGGGGTGGTGGTGATGGAGTCAGCCATGGTTCGTTCCTTCCGATTGACCCGCCGGGCGTTCCCAGCGGTTGCTGTTCACGGATGAGACGGGCTGCACCAGAGATTCGTCACACATGACTTTCCGGATTCGGCAGAGATCCAGGAATCCGCGGGAACACGGGGATGTGGCTGTACCCCTGGTCGTTCGCTCAGGCGGTTTCGCGTGTTCCGTCCGCCGCGTTGCGTTCTGCAGCGGCGCGGATCGCCCGGGCGCACGCCATCGGGGACTCGCCCCGCTCGGCCCGGAAGAGCTGCTGCAGGCGTCGCGGCAGGACCCCGGCGGCGTCGGCGATGTCCTGCAGGGAGAGGTCGTCGTCGGCGTGCTGCTCGATGAACGCCACCGCGCGGCGGACACGCCACGACGACCGACCACTGTCGGGTCGTGCGGACAGCGACGTGCGGAGCGTGGTGGCGGGGTCCTCGCCGAACCGCTCGCGGTAGGCGGAGGCGAACCGGCCCGCATTGGTGAAGCCCCACCGACGCGCGACCACGGCGACCCCGTCGGCACCGGGGGCCCGGTCGTCGCCCGCGCGCAGGAGCTCGCTCCGGGCGCGGTCGAGCCGGTGCTCGCGCAGGAACCGGTGCGGCGTGGAGTCGAGGGTGCGGGCGAACACGTCCTGCAGCCCCCGCTGACTGAGCCCGCAGGCCGCGGCGATGTCCGACACCGCCGGACGTTCGGCTGCGTGCTGTTCCACGTAGCGGATCGCGTCGCGCAGACGGTTCGCGACGGGGACGTCGTCGCCGCGGTTGCGGATCGGGAAGGTGTCGAGCACGACGACCGCCAGTCGACGGTTCAGCGCCGTCCGCATCGGACCGACCACGCGGTCGTCCACGAGTGCCGGGCCGAGCTCCCCGATGAGGTGGCGCAGCGGCTCGCGGCGGGCGATGACCTCGTCCTGCTGCTCGAACAGCAGCGGGCCGTCCGGCAGCCGGTAGCCGAGGTCACGCCCGACGGTCCGCAGGAACGAGTCCGCGATGTGCACCCCGTTGTAGACGGTGCCGTCGGACTCGAAGCGGTACGCCTCGGACGCACTCGCGATGTACGGGCTGCCCGGCTCGACCACGCGCGTGCGGTCGGGGAAGTGCATCTCGAGCCGGCCCCTGGTGAGCCAGAAGACGACGTGGTCCTCCCGCGCCCCGATGACCCCGCCGCGTCGCCCGCCCTCGGCGCGCATGGTCCGCAGCGTCAGGTCGTCGTCGCCCACCACCGTGTACTCGTAGCGGGTGTCGTTCGTCGCGTACGTCTCCGAGGCGAAGTCGGACCCGCGGTACTCCGCCTCGAAGATGTCGGAGTAGTCGGATCCGTCGCCGTCGGCGAACCGCAGTCTGCGGAAGCCGTTCGTCGCCGGATCGGTCATGGTCGAAATCATGACATCGACGGCACGGCGAGGTGAATACCCTCGTTCGTGTCCGCGGGTCGATCCGAGGGAATACCCTAGGGGGGTACCGTATTGAGGACCGTGGAGGCTGCCATGCACGAACACGTCGGCTACATCGGCGACAAGGACGACCTGCTCAAGCGGCTCCGTCGCGCCGAGGGCCAGGTGCGCGGCATCGCCCGCATGGTCGAGGACGAGACGTACTGCATCGACGTCCTCACCCAGATCTCGGCGGCGAACCGGGCGCTCGAACGCGTGGCGCTGTCGCTGCTCGAGGACCACCTCAAGCACTGCGTCGCCGAGGCGGTCGCCGAGGGCGGCGACGCCGCGGACGAGAAGGTCCGCGAAGCGAGCCAGGCCATCGCCCGGCTCGTGCGCTCGTGACCGCCGTCCGCACCCGAACCACAGGAGGAGACACCGTGACCACCGAACTGCTGCTCGTCGAGGGCATGACCTGCGAGCACTGTGTGCTGAGCGTGACCGAGGAACTCACCGAACTCGAGGGGGTGTCCGACGTCGCCGTCGCGCTCGTCCCCGGCGGTGCCTCGTCGGTGACCGTCACCTCGGACGCACCCGTCGACCCCGATGCGCTGCGCGGCGCGGTCGCCGAGGCGGGGTACGAGGTCGTGCCGTCGTGACGGACGGCATCGTCGAGCTCGACATCACGGGCATGACCTGCGCCTCGTGCGCGAACCGCATCGAACGGAAGCTCGGCAAGCTCCCCGGGGTCACCGCCACCGTCAACTACGCCACCGAGAAGGCGCAGGTGCAGGTCGCTCCTGACGGCCCCGCCGACCCCGCTGCCCTCATCGCCGCCGTCGAGTCGGCGGGCTACGGTGCGACCGTCCCCGCGCCGCCGACCGACACGACGGAGCCGGACGACGACGCCGACGACCCGGCCGGTGCGCTGCGCCGACGACTCATCGTGTCGACGGTCCTGGCCGTGCCGGTCGTGCTGCTCTCCATGGTGCCGGTCCTGCAGTTCCCGAACTGGCAGTGGCTCGCCCTGACGCTCGCCGCGCCCGTCGCGGTGTGGGGCGCGCTCCCGTTCCACCGCGCCGCCTGGGTGAACGTCCGACACGGTGCCGCGACCATGGACACCCTGGTCAGTGTGGGTGTGCTGGCGGCCTTCGGCTGGTCGCTCTACGCGCTCTTCCTCGGCGACGCCGGCACGACCGGCATGCACATGACGTTCTCGTGGATCGCGACCGACCCCGAGGCGACCGACCTGTACCTCGAGGTCGCCGCGGCCGTGACGGTGTTCATCCTGGCCGGCCGGTACATGGAGGCCCGCGCCAAGAAGCAGTCCGGGGCGGCACTCCGCGCCCTGCTCGAACTCGGCGCGAAGGAGGCCGCGGTGCTGCGCGACGGCGTCGAGCAGCGTGTCCCGGCGTCGGCGCTCGTCGTCGGGGACGTCGTCGTCGTGCGGCCGGGGGAGCGGATCCCCAGCGACGGCCTCGTGCAGGACGGGTCCTCGGCCGTGGACCGCAGCATGGTCACCGGCGAATCCGTCCCCGTCGAGGTGGGACCGGGCGACCGGGTGACCGGCGCGACGATCAACGTCGGCGGCCGGCTCGTGGTCGCCGTCACCCGCGTCGGCGCCGACACCGAGCTCGCCCGGATGGGACGGCTCATCGAGGACGCGCAGACCGGCAAGGCCGACGTCCAACGCCTGGCCGACCGGGTCTCCGGCGTCTTCGTGCCGATCGTCATCGCGCTCGCCGTGCTGGCGTTCGTCGGCTGGCTCGTGCTCGGCGGGTCGGTCACCGCAGCGTTCACCGCGGCCGTCGCCACGCTCATCATCGCCTGCCCGTGCGCCCTCGGGCTCGCGACGCCGACCGCACTGCTCGTCGGCACCGGCCGCGGGTCGCAGCTCGGCATCCTGATCGGCGGCCCGCAGGTGCTCGAACGGACCCGTGGTGTCGACACCATCGTGCTCGACAAGACCGGCACCGTCACCACCGGCGAGATGACCCTGCGCGCCGTGACCCCGACGGACGCGACCCTCGACGCGGACGCCGTGCTCCGGCTCGCCGCGGCCGTCGAGCAGGGTTCGGAACACCCCGTGGCGCGTGCGGTCGTCCGGGCCGCGACGGCCAGGCACCTCGACGTCCCGACCGCCGAGCAGTTCGAGTCGACCGCCGGCGCCGGCGTGCAGGCCGTCGTGGACGGCGATGTCGTGCTCGTCGGCGGGACCCGCTGGCTCGCGGCGTCCTGGGCGGTCGCCGTCCCCGACGAGGCAACGGCCGCGGTCACCGCTGCCGAAACCGACGGGGGCACCGCGGTGGTCGTCGCGCGGAACGGCCGCGTGCTCGGCGTCGTGGTCGTCGGCGACACCGTCAAGCCCGAGGCAGCCGACGCGGTCGCGCGGTTCGTGGCGCTCGGCCTGCACCCCGTCCTGCTCACCGGCGACAACGACGGCGCCGCACGGGCCGTCGCCGCACAGGTCGGCATCGAGGAGGTCCACGCCCGCGTGACCCCGGCCGGCAAGCTCGACGCCGTCCGGGGCATGCAGGCCCAGGGGCGGAGCGTGGCCATGGTCGGTGACGGCGTCAACGACGCCGCGGCGCTCGCCGCGGCCGACCTCGGCATCGCGATGGGTGCCGGCACCGACGCCGCGATCGCGGCCAGCGACATCACGGTCGTGAGCGGTCGGCTCACCGTCGTCGCCGACGCGGTCCGGCTGTCGCGCGCCACGCTCGGCATCATCAAGGGCAACCTGTTCTGGGCGTTCGCGTACAACGTGGCGGCGATCCCGCTCGCGATGGCGGGGCTGCTCAACCCGGTGCTCGCCGGTGCCGCCATGGCGTTCTCGTCGGTGTTCGTCGTGACGAACAGCCTGCGGCTGCGGCGTTTCGTACCCCGGCCCTGAGGCCGACCACCCGCCGGACGTGACGCGCGCAGCGAACGCGCCCCGCGCCTCCCGTCCGGCGGTGCGCACGACGGTGCCGACGGCACTACGCTCGAAGACGGTCCGCGACGCACTGGTGCGGTGACCTGCGGGCTGTACGTCTCGAACGTGATCCCAGGAGGACCGAAGTGACCGAATCCGCTCCCGTCGACCCCACATCGACCGAAGGCTGGAAGAAGCTCGACAGCATCGCTGCCGACTTCACCCCTGACCTGCGCGGGTGGTTCGACAGCGACCCCGGCCGTGCCGAGCAGTACACGTTCCAGGCCGCCGACCTGACCGTGGACCTGTCGAAGGGCCTCGTCACCGAGGACGTCCTCGCCGCCCTGCTGCAGGTCGCGAAGGACACCGGCGTCGCCGAGCGCTTCCAGGCGATGCTCTCCGGCGAGCACATCAACGTCACCGAGGACCGCGCCGTCCTGCACACCGCGCTCCGCCGTCCGAAGGCGACCGAGGGCCTCGTCCCGGCGGCGCCGCTGACCGTCGACGGCCAGGACGTCGACGCCGACGTGCACGCCACGCTCGACAAGGTCTACGCGTTCGCGTCGCAGGTGCGTGACGGTTCCTGGACCGGTGTCACCGGCAAGCGCATCGAGACCGTCGTCAACATCGGCATCGGCGGGTCCGACCTCGGCCCCGTCATGGTCTACGAAGCACTCAAGCCCTACGTCCAGCCCGGCCTCGAGGCGCGCTTCGTGTCGAACATCGACCCGGCGGACATCTACGAGAAGACCGTGGACCTCGACCCCGAGACCACGCTGTTCATCGTCGCGTCGAAGACCTTCGGCACCCTCGAGACCCTGACCAACGCGCGACTCGCACGCCAGTGGCTCTGGGAGAAGCTCGGCCTGACCGACGCCGGTGACGACGAGAAGAAGAACGCCGTCGCGAAGCACTTCGTCGCCGTGTCCACCGCGCTCGACAAGGTCGAGGCCTTCGGCATCGACCCCGAGAACGCCTTCGGGTTCTGGGACTGGGTGGGCGGCCGCTACTCCGTCGACTCCGCGATCGGCACGAGCGTCATCGTCGCGATCGGCCAGGAGAACTGGGAGCAGTTCCTCGCCGGCTTCCACGCCATCGACGAGCACGTCCGCACCACACCGCTCGAGCAGAACGTCCCCGTCCTGATGGGCCTGCTCAACGTCTGGTACACGAACTTCCTCGGTGCGCAGAGCCACGCGGTCCTGCCGTACACGCAGTACCTGCACCGCTTCGCCGCGTACCTGCAGCAGCTCACCATGGAGTCGAACGGCAAGCGCGTGCGCTGGGACGGCTCGCCCGTCACCACCGAGACCGGCGAGGTCTTCTGGGGCGAGCCCGGCACGAACGGCCAGCACGCGTTCTACCAGCTCATCCACCAGGGCACCCGCCTGATCCCGGCCGACTTCATCACGGTCGCGAACCCGGCCCGTCCGCTCAAGGACGAGACCGGTGACGGCAAGGGCGTCGCACCCGGCACAGACGTGCACACGCTGTTCCTGGCGAACTTCTTCGCGCAGACCAAGGCGCTGGCGTTCGGCAAGAGCGCCGACGAGGTCCGTGCCGAGGGCACCACCGACGAGGGAATCGTCGCGGCGCGCACGTTCCCGGGCAACAAGCCGACGACGTCGATCCTGGCGCCGGAGCTCACCCCGAGCGTGCTCGGCCAGCTCATCGCGCTCTACGAGCACATCGTGTTCACCGAGGGCACGATCTGGGGCATCGACTCGTTCGACCAGTGGGGCGTGGAGCTCGGCAAGCAGCTGGCGCTGCAGGTCACGCCTGCCGTCGAGGGCGACCAGGCCGCGCTCGACGCGCAGGACGCCTCGACGAAGGCGCTCATCGCGAAGTACCTGGAGCTGCGCAAGTAGCGACGTACTCACCTGACGGACGGGAGGCCCGTGGCGGATCTGCCACGGGCCTCCCGTCCGTCTGCCGGTCGCGCTGGCCGCGGGGCGGACGCGGCCCGAGACTCGGGGTGAGCGACAGTTCTCGGGACGCGCGCGCCGAGAACCGTCGCTGAGCGCGAGTCTCGGGCCATGCGCTCCGAGACTCGCGGTCAGCGGCCGAGCGGGTCGAGGTTGAGCGTCGTTCCCTCGTACAGGTGCTGGTCCGCCCCGAACACCTGCACGCCCTCGTTGAGCCAGACGAGCGCCCGCACGCTGATGCCGAAGCGCGCGGCGACGTCGCCGATGAGGTCGTCCGGCGCGACCGTGTACGACCGCGGTGCCCCGCCCGTCGTCGTCGCGGTGACCGGACCGGTCGCGTTCGGCCGGGCACCGGCGTCCTCCGGGTGCACGTTCGTCTGCCGCGCCGGGACGGACCACCGCACGGTGGTCACCGCGAGCACCTTGCCGGCCCCGATCTCGACCGGGACCTCCTGCCCCGGATCCGCCGCGGAGTAGGTCACGAGCGTGGTGAGGTGCGACGGGTCGACGCCGGAGCCGCTCAGTGGGACGTCCACCGCGGTCGCCGTGCTGGTCGGCCCACCGAGCGTCCGGTCGCCGACGCCGGGGTAGGTCAGGCCGTCGCCGACCGCGCGCGGCAGGTCGAACAGGCCGACCCCGACCGGCACCGGCAGGGTCGAGGTGAAGCCGGAGTACTGGGCGGTGAACGTGTCGTCGCCGACCGCGACCACGCGGAACCGGAAGTGCACGCTGCCCTTCGGGGACGCGACGTCGCCCTGGGCCAGGACGGTCCCGGCGGGGATCGGCGTCAGCGTCGGAGCCGGAGCCGCCGACTCGGTGGGTTCCGGGGTCGGCGTGCGGGGGTGCGCCGACGACTCGAGGAGGTCGCCCTCCGGGTCGGCGTCGGGCGTCGGTGTCGAGGTGGCGGACGAGGTCGGCGTCGTCGCTGGGGTGGACGGGGCGGGGAGGGGCTGGTCCGACCCGCGCAGCAGCGAGCACCCCGACAGCGCCACGGTGGCCGCGACGACGACCCCGATCGCGAGCGTCCGGTTCATGATTCCCCCTCAGCTCGATGCTAACCGCACGGTGTCCCCGGGCTGAACGCCGCGCGCTCGTCGTGTGTCTGCGGACGTACCGCGGATCCGGCGGAGCGCCGGTCGCCGGTGTCGGTCGGAACGGCTACCGTCGAGGCCATGGAGCGTTCGGAGATCCTCGCCGCGGCTGCCGCCGCGCACGCCGCCCGCATCGCCGAGGAAGGCGGTGACGACGGCGCTGCTCGTGAACGGGCGGAGAGCGTCCGCCGCCGAGCCGACGGCCTCACCGACCGCTACGACACGGTCGAGGGCGCGAGCGAATCCGACGCGCGCGACGCCGCGCGCCGTCGAGCCGGCGAGGCCGACCGGGCGGCGTCCCGGACCGAGGGCGTGCTGTCCGACTGGCACCGCATGGGTACCCGACGGGGTGTGACGCCGGACGCCCAGGTGCGCACGGCGTGGACCGTGACGGGGGTGCCCGAGCGCGGTGACGCCCGGGCGTTGGCGAACGTCCTGCTCTCGACCGCGGGGCACGCGGGCCGGGTGGCCGATGCCGCGCGTCGCAACCCGGCACTGTCCGGTGCCGCGAGCGCAGCAGCACGACGAACCGTCCGGCGTTACACCGACCACGGCGCGGACATGGCGTCGCTCGGTGACGTGCTGGGGGACAGCCCGGCGCCCGACGAGTCCTGACGCACCCGCAGGGTCTGTTGGAGCGCTCCCGCTCTGATCAGGCGTTATGTGGACCGATCCAATCGTCCTGACGACAGAATGTCCAATTGACAGGACATGGATTCGGGTTACCATCGGTGCACGCACTGAAGCGCGATCACCGACGAAGGAGTCACCGAATGGTCGACATCAAGCCGACAGCCCCGACTGTCGCACTGCCCCCGATCGGCACCGGACCGCACCGCCGACGCCTCGGCGTCCTGGCCCTGGTCGCCACGTTCGGCGGACTGCTCTTCGGGTACGACACCGGTGTCATCAACGGTGCCCTGAACCCGATGAAGGCCGAGCTCGGTCTCACGAACTTCACCGAGGGCGTCGTCACCAGCTCCCTGTTGTTCGGTGCCGCGATCGGTGCCATGCTCGGCGGCCGCATCGCCGACGGGTGGGGCCGCCGCAAGACGATCATCGCCCTCGCCGTGACGTTCTTCCTCGGCACGCTCATCTGCGTCGTCGCCCCGACATTCGGAGTGATCGTCGTCGGCCGCGTGCTCCTCGGCCTCGCGGTGGGTGGGGCATCGACCGTCGTCCCGGTGTTCCTCGCCGAACTCGCCCCGTTCGAGATCCGGGGTTCGCTGTCCGGCCGCAACGAGCTCATGATCGTCATCGGGCAGCTCGCCGCGTTCGTGGTCAACGCCATCATCGGCAACCTCTGGGGTGAGGGCAACGGTGTCTGGCGCGTCATGCTCGCCGTCTGTGCGCTCCCGGCCATCGCACTCTTCGTCGGCATGCTCCGGGTGCCGGAGTCGCCGCGGTGGCTCGCGTCGAAGGGGCGGTACGACGAAGCGCTGTCCGTCCTGCAGCAGGTCCGGACCACGGAGCGTGCGACCGCCGAGCTCGACGACATCAAGCGGAGCAACGACTTCGAGGCGAAGGTCGATCGCGTCAGCGGGTGGCAGACGCTGCGTGGGAACAAGTGGCTCATCCGCATCGTGCTGATCGGTGCCGGGCTCGGCGTCGCCCAGCAGCTCACCGGCATCAACTCGATCATGTACTACGGCCAGACCGTCCTCATCGAGTCCGGGTTCCAGGCGTCGGCGGCCCTCATCGCGAACATCGCCCCCGGCGTGATCGCCGTGGTCGGTGGCGTCATCGCGCTGTACAACATGGAGAAGATCAACCGCCGGGCGACCCTGATCATCGGGTTCTCGCTCACGACGGTCTGCCACTTCCTGATCGGCATCGCCTCGGTCGCGCTGCCCGAGGGCAACCCTGCCCGCCCGTGGGTGATCCTGTTCCTCGTCGTCGCGTTCGTCGGCTCGATGCAGACCTTCCTCAACATCGCCGTGTGGGTGGTGCTGTCGGAGATCTTCCCGACGCAGATCCGCGCGCTCGGCATGGGCATCTCGGTGTTCTGCCTCTGGATCGCGAACGCGTTCCTCGGGCTGTACTTCCCGACGATCGTCGCCGCGACCGGCATCACGGGCACGTTCTTCGGATTCGGGATCGTCGGTCTGCTCGCGCTGCTCTTCATCTGGAAGTTCGTGCCGGAGAGCCGCGGTCGCACCCTCGAGGAAGTCGAAGAGGGCGTCACCACCGGCAACATCTTCACCGTCCCGCAGAAGGCGTCGCGCGGCTAGGTCGCGCACGTGGCGCGGTGATCGCGCGCACAGACGGACGGGAGGCCCGGTGCCAGCTGGCACCGGGCCTCCCGTCCGTCTGCTGGTCGCGCTACGGGCGCAGGAGCACCTTGCCGACGCGGCCGGCGGTGTCCGAGGCGCGCACGGCGTCGCGGACGTCCTCGAACGCGAAGGTCTCCGCGACGGGGAGCGTCAGCGAGCCGTCCAGCACGCGGGTGATGAGCTCGCCGAAGAGCTGGCCCTTCGTCTCGGCCGGCATCGTCTTGCTGACGACGCTGCCCCAGAAGCCCTTCACCGTGAGCTGGCCGAAGATGACCTTGCCGGACGGGATCTCGAGCGTGGGCGAGGCCATCGCGCCGAAGACGACGAGGGTCACGTTCTCGCCCAGCACGCTGGCGATGTCCCCGGCGGCCTTGCCGCCCACGGACTCGACACCGGCGACGATCGGGGCGCCTCCGGTGATCGCGGCGACCTGGTCCTTCCAGTCGTCCGCGTCGGTGGCGACGATGCGCTCGATGCCCTGCTCGCGCAGCTCCTCGACACCGGCGGCGCGACGCACCAGGCCGATGACGTTGATGCCGCGGGCCGCGCCGAGCTGGGCGACCATGCGCCCGACGGCACCGTTCGCGGCGTTCTGGATCAGCCAGTCGCCCTCGTGCAGGTCGAGCGAGTGCAGCAGGCTGATGGCGCTGAACGGCATCGAGACGAGCTGGGCTGCGGCCTCGTCGGGCATGGCGTCCGGCACCGGGACGAGCCCGGCGGCGTTCGCGGTGTAGTACTCGGCCCAGACGCCGAAGGCGCCGCCGGCGACGCGCTGGCCGACCGTCAGGTTCGTGACGCCCTCGCCCAGGGCCTCGACGACGCCGAGCGCCTCGGTGCCGGAGGCTGCGGGCAGCTCGGGCTTGAAGCCGTAGGTACCGCGGACGGTCCACAGGTCGTGGTTGTGGATGGGGGAGAGGACCGTGCGGACGAGCACCTCGCCGGCGCCGGGCCTGGGGACCGGGCGCTCCTGCACCTCGAGGACGTCGGCGGGCTCGGCGAAGGTCTCGTGGACGACGGCGCGCATGGTGGTGGGGGTGGTGTCGGTCATGCTCAGTCCTCCGAGACGGTGATGGTGACCTCGATGTTGCCGCGGGTCGCGTTCGAGTACGGGCAGACCTGGTGCGCAGCGTCGGCGAGGGCCTGGGCCTGGTCGTGCTCGAGCCCGGGCAGGACGACCTCGAGCAGCACGGCGAGCTGGAAGCCGCCGTCGCCGTTCGGGCCGATCTGGACGCGACCGCCGACGGACGAGTCGGCGATCTTCACCTTCTGGCTGCGGGCGACGCCCTGCAGTGCGGAGTGGAAGCACGCGGCGTACCCGGCGGCGAACAGCTGCTCGGGGTTCGCGCCGTTGCCGGAGCCGCCCATCTCCTTGGGGATGGCGAGGTCGAACTCGACCGTGCCGTCGCTCGTGGCGACGTGGCCGTTGCGGCCGTCACCCGTGGCGAGGGCCTCGGCGGTGTAGAGGGCTTCCATGGTGTTCCTTCCTTCGTGGGGTCAGTGGCGGCCTGGCCCGAGACTCGGGCTGGCCGACAGATCTCGGGCGCTGCGCGGTGAGAAGTGTCGCTCAGGCCGAGTCTCGAGTCGGTGTGTTCGTGGCCGCGGCGTGCATCGTCTCGGTCAACCGGTGCAGGGTCGCGATGAGCTCCGTGGCTGCCTGCTCGTCGGGGAGCCCCATGCCGGCGGCGATCGTCGCCGGGATGTGCGCGAGGTCGGCACGGATGGTGCGGCCGCGGTCGCCGAGCGTGATCGTCACGACGCGCTCGTCGGTGCTGCGGCGCTCACGGCGAACCAGGTCGCTCTGCTCCATGCGGCGGAGCAGCGGCGAGAGGGTGCCGGAGTCGAGCTGCAGGTGTTCCCCGAGGCTCGAGACGGTCTGGTCGCCCTCCACCCACAGGGTGACGAGTACCAGGTACTGCGGGTAGGTCAGGCCCCAGGGCTCGAGCATCGTGCGGTACGCCTGCGTGGTCGCGCGGCTCGCTGCGTAGAGGGAGAAGCACACCATCTCGTCGGTCACGGGCATGGCTTCAGCCTGTCACGCAACCCGGTTGTGCACAACCCATCGCAGTGGATGCTCAGGTCACGACGAACACGCCGACGGCCCGGACGGTTAGGCTGACGTGACCCACGATGACCAGCACCCACCTCGACACCACCACGACCCCCGGCAACGGATCGGCGTCGTCCCACGGCAAGACGATCCTGATCGGTGAGCACGCCGTGGTCTACGGCGCACCCGCACTCGTCCTGCCGGTGCTCGACGCACGGGTCGTCGCGACGGTGAGCCCGGTCAGCGCCGGCGCGGACGAAGCCACCGGCACCACCGTCGGGCACACCCTCGAGTCCACGGTGCACACCGGTCCCCTCGACCTCGCGCCCGCAGCGGTGATGCCGACCGTCACCGCCGTCACCGCGACGCTGCGGCACTTCGGCGTGACCGACCGGCACTTCCACGTCCGGGTCGACAGCGAGGTCCCGACCGCCCGGGGCATGGGGTCGAGCGCAGCGGTCGCCGCCGCCGTGACGGCAGCCGTCGCGGACGCCCTCGGCGAGACCCTCGACGCCGACACCCACCACGACCTCATCCAGGAGTGCGAGCGGGTCGCCCACGGTCGCCCGTCGGGACTCGACGCCCGCGGTGTCGTCGCCGCGGTGCCGGTCTGGTTCGAGGGGGGCCGCATCGAGCCCGTCGCCCTCGGGGCCCGCTTCACCTTCGTCGTCGCCGACACCGGTGTCCCCGGCCACACCCGGCAGGCGGTCGCGGCCGTGCGGGAACGGCACGACCAGGACCCGGTCGTCGTCGACGCGGTCATCGACCGGATCGGTGCGCTCGCACGCCGGGCGCGGGGGACACTCGAGGCTGGCGACGCACAGGGGCTCGGTGCCACGATGGACGCCGCGCACGACCTGCTCAGTGCACTCGACGTGTCGAGTGCCGACCTGGACCGGCTCGTCGACGCCGCACGTGCTGCGGACGCCCTCGGCGCGAAGCTGACCGGCGGCGGGCGGGGCGGGTGCGTGCTCGCACTCGCCGCGGACGACGACCACGCGGACCGCATCGCGGCCGCACTCCGCGGCGCAGGGGCCGCAGCCACCTGGACCACCACGATCGGAGCCCGCGCTTGATGACCGCCACCGCCGTCGCGCACCCCAACATCGCCCTCGTCAAGTACTGGGGCAAGGCGGACGCGCAGCTCGCGCTGCCCGCAACGGGCAGCGTCTCCATGGGTCTCGACGTGTTCCCGACGACGACCACCGTCACGCTGGACGGTGGCTCCGGTGACGGTCAGGAGGCGCGTGATGCGTTCACGTTGAACGGTCACGTCGTCGACGACGGTGCGCTGGCGCGCGTGCAGCAGTTCCTCGACCTCGTGCGGGAGCTCGCCGGCAGCACCGCCCGCGCGTCCGTCGTGTCCGAGAACACCGTGCCGACCGGCGCAGGGCTCGCCTCCAGCGCGTCGGGGTTCGCGGCGCTCGCCACCGCGGCCTCGGCGGCGTACGGCCTCGACCTGTCCCCGCGCGACCTGTCCCGCCTGGCCCGACGCGGCTCGGGGTCGGCCACGCGGTCGATCCCCGGCGGCGTCGCCGTCTGGCACGCCGGCGACGACCAGGGTTCCTTCGCCGAGCGGATCCCGGCGCCACCGATGGCCATGGTGGTCGTGACGATCGACGCCGGACCGAAGCCCATCGGATCGCGCGAGGCGATGCGCCGCACCATCGCGACGTCGCCGTTCTACCCGGCGTGGGTCACGTCGACCACCGAGACCGTCGGCGACATGCTCGACGCGTGCGCAGCCGGCGACTTCACGCGCATCGGCGAGATCACCGAGAGCAACGCCCTGCGCATGCACGCCACGATCGAGGGCGCCTTCCCGCCCATCCGCTACCTCAACGCGCGCAGCGTCGCTGTGTTCGACGCCGTTGGCGAACTCCGCGCCGCCGGGCTCGAGGCCTACGCCACCGCCGACGCCGGCCCGAACGTGGTCGTGCTCTGCCGGCCCGAGGACCGCTCCGCCGTGGCCACTGCGCTGGCGTCCTTCGGCGACGTCATCGAGTCCGGCACCGGACCTGCCGCTCGGGTGCTCCGCTCCGAAGAGATCGGGGTCGCCGCAGCGAGCGACAGCCCCGACCAGAAGGAGTCCGTGCAGTGATCGAGTTCCGCGCCCACGGCAAGCTGTTCGTCGCCGGCGAGTACGCCGTCGTCGAGCCGGGCCAGCCGTCCGTCCTCATCGCCCTCGACCGCGCCATCACGGCACGCGTGTCCGAGGCGCACGGTGCGGGCAGCGTGCACTCGGAGGAGTACGGCCACCTGCCGCTGACGTGGACGCGCGACGAGGACGGTCTCGCCCTGGACCGCGAGCACCACCCCTACGACTACGTCATGGCGACGATCGACCTCGTCGAGAAGCTCCGCGCCGAGCGGCGGATCGCCCCGCGGTTCCACGACCTGCGGATCGAGAGCCAGCTCGACGACGCCAGCGGCCGGAAGTTCGGACTCGGGTCCTCGGCCGCGGTGACCGTCGCGACCGTCGGCGCCCTCGACCGCTTCTACGGCATCGGCCTGACGCAGCGGCAGCGCTTCCAGGTCGCGATGCTCGCCACCATCCGGGTGAACCCGCGGGCGTCCGGCGGGGACCTCGCCGCGAGCACGTTCGGCGGCTGGTTGCGCTACAGCGCCCCGGACCGTGACCGCCTCGCCTCGCTCGTCGACGAACGCCGGGTGTCCGACATCCTCACCGACGCCGATGCGTGGGCGGGGTTCGACGTCCAGCGGCTGCCGGCCCCCGAGAACCTGCAGCTCCTGGTCGGCTGGACCGGTTCGCCGGCCTCGACCACGAAGCTCGTCGGTGTGGTGCGCCGGCACCGCAACGGCGGGTACCAGGAGTTCCTCGACGAGAGCCGCAGCTGCGTCGACGACCTGACCACGGGCCTCCAGACCGGCGATGCGGAACAGACGCTCGACGCGCTCCGACGTGCCCGGGTGCTCATGCAGCGCCTCGGCGACTCGGTCGGGTCGAAGATCGAGACCGAACGCCTCGCGACCCTGTGCGACGTCGTCGAGGCGGCCGGCGGTGCGGCGAAGCCGTCCGGCGCCGGTGGCGGCGACTGCGGCATCGCACTCGTCCCCGCGGACATCGACCCCGCCGGCATCCACCGCGCCTGGGAGGCGCACGACATCAGACACCTCAGCGTCGCGGTGCGAGCACCAGAAGGAGCCCTCGATGAGTGACCTGCTCACGCCGATCCCGACCAAGTGGGTCGGTCCGATCCGCATCAGCGGCAACGCGGTCCAGGGCGAGCACGAGGTCCCGCTCGCCACGTACGAGTCGCCGCTCTGGCCGTCCGTCGGCCGCGGCGCCCGCATCTCGCGCATGGTCGACGACGGCATCGTCGCGACCGTCGTCGACGAGCGGATGACCCGCTCGGTCGTCGTCCGAGCAGCCAGTGCCGCGGCGGCGCACGTCGCTGCGGGGCAGATCCTGGCGCGACAGGACGAGCTCGAGGCGCTGGTCGCGGGGCAGAGCCGGTTCGCGAAGCTCATCGAGGTGCACCCCGAGATCGTCGGTGACCTGCTGTTCCTGCGGTTCGCCTTCACGACCGGTGACGCCTCGGGCCACAACATGGTCACGCAGGCGGCGGACAAGCTCCTGCCCGCGATCCTGGCGTGGCAGCCGGGCCTTCGCTACGTGTCCGTCTCGGGCAACTTCTGCACCGACAAGAAGGCCACCGCGGTGAACGGCATCCGTGGTCGTGGCCGCAACACCATCGCCGAGATCGTGATCCCCGGCGACGTCGTCGAGAAGCGCCTGCGGTCGAGCACCGAACGCATCGTCGAACTGAACATCGCGAAGAACCTCATCGGGTCGACCATCGCCGGGGCGCTCCGCTCCGCGAACGCGCACTACGCGAACATGCTGCTCGGCTTCTACCTGGCCACCGGGCAGGACGCCGCGAACATCGTCGAGGGCTCGCAGGGCATCACGAGTGCCGAGAACCGCGACGGCGACCTGTACTTCGCCACCTCGCTGCCGCACCTGATCGTCGGCACGGTCGGCAACGGCAAGGGCGGGGATCTGCCCGTCGTCGAGGACGCCCTGGTGCGCCTCGGCTGCCGCGAGGACCGCGAGCCCGGTGCGAACGCCCGTCGTCTCGCCGCCCTGTGCGCCGCCACGGTGCTGTGCGGGGAACTCTCGCTCCTCGCCGCCCAGACGAACCCGGGTGAGCTGATGGCCGCCCACGTCGCCATGGAGCGCCGCGGCGCGAAGCCGGCCGGAGGCGCAGCGTGACCGGCGACGGCGCGCTCCGCGTCGGCATCCACGACATCGCCATCGCGACCGGGCACCACGTGCTCGAGCTCGACGACCTGGCCGAGCGCCTCGGCGTCGACCCGGCGAAGTACCACGTCGGCATCGGTCAGGACGCCTTCAGCGTGCCCGCCCCGGACGAGGACATCGTCACGATGGGGGCCGCCGCGGCCAAGGAGGTCATCGACCGCCACGGTGTCGAGGGCATCCGCACCGTGCTGTTCGCCACCGAGTCCGGCGTCGACCAGTCCAAGGCCGCCGGCGTCTTCGTGCACGGCCTGCTCGGCCTGCCGAAGAACGTCCGCGTCGTCGAGCTGAAGCAGGCCTGCTACGGCGGGACCGCCGCCGTCCAGCTCGCGCTCGGCATCATCGCCCGGGCACCGCACGAGCGCGTGCTCGTCATCGCCGCCGACGTCGCGCGCTACGACGTCGACACCGCCGCCGAGCCCACGCAGGGGGCCGGTGCCGCCGCGATCCTGATGTCCGCCGACCCCGACCTGATCGAGATCGAGCCGGCCGCGGGCGTGTTCACCGCCGACGTCGACGACTTCTGGCGCCCGAACGACCGCTCCACCGCGCTGGTCGACGGCCGCCTGTCCGTCAGCGCCTACGTCGACGCGTTCGTCGGGGCCTGGGACGACCTGGCGGACCAGGGCGGACCGGCGTACGAGGACATCGTGCGCTTCGTCCACCACCAGCCGTTCACGAAGATGGCGCTCAAGGCCCACCGGAAGCTCACGCAGCACGTGGGCGTGCCGTTCGACGAGTCGGAACTGTTCGTCGGCTTCACGTACAACAAGCAGACCGGCAACACGTACACGGCGTCGCTCTGGATCGGGCTCGCCGCGCTCCTCGACCTCGACGAGGACCTGGCGGGCGAGCGCATCGCCCTGTTCAGCTACGGCTCGGGCAGCGTCGGCGAGCTCCTCACCGGCATCGTGCAGCCGTCCTACCGTGAGCACCGTCGCGTCGGCCGGGTCCGGCAGCTGCTCTCGGCCCGCGTACCGCTGACCGTGGACGCGTACCGCGAGCTGCACGCGACCGGCGCCGCGACGAGCGAGGACGTCGAGCGTCCGCGCGTCACGGCGGGGCCGTACCGGTTCGCCGGGGTGCGCGGCGGCGCGCGCCACTACGAGGCGACCGCGCAGGCCTGACCCCTCCGCGCGGGCTCGACCCCTCCGCGAACGCGACAGATCCGTGCGGAAGGTTCGCAGGGATCTGTCGCTTCCGCGTGACGGACGGGAGGCTCGTGGCGGGTCCGCCACGGGCCTCCCGTCCGTCCGCTGGTCACGTGGCGGACAGGACCTCGCGTTCCAGGCGCTGGTAGCTGGTCTCCATGCCGTCGGTCATGCCGGTGGCCAGGATCATGTCCCGCTGCGTCTGGTCGGGGTAGGTGACGAGCAGTGTCAGCAGGGTGACGCCGTCGGCCTCGTCGAACTGCAGGTCGTTCGTGTTCGGGGGGAACGGCGCACCGGTCATCCGCTCGGTCGACACCATCCGCCGCTCCGGTTCCACGACGAGGTTCTCGCCCTCGAAGCCGAACGGCTCGCCCTCGGTGTCACCGGTCGGCGCCCATGCCTGCCGGAACGCGCCGCCCGGCGTCAGGTCGTTCTCGTACGCCGTCATCTCCCACCCGTCCGGTCCGAGCAACCACTGCCGGACGAGCTCCGGCTCGGTGTGCGCCCGCCACAGCACGTGGCGTGGTGCGGCGAAGGCCCGGGTGATGCGGACGTGGGTGTCGTCGACGCGCTCGGTGACGGTGCCCTTGCCGAGGGCGTGCTCGCGCAGGTCGGCGAGCACGGTGTCGAGCTGTCCGAAGGCCTGCTCGTAGCCGTCGACCATGCCCATGTCGACCATGGTCTCGAGGTCGGCGGCGGACCCGAACGACGACCGCACGGTCACACGCGACCCGGCTCCGACGGTCTCGAACGACAGGACGGTCTCGCCGGCCGGCAACGCGTCGTCGACCTCGCCGTCGGCGTCGGTGAAGAGGTCGCGGAAGGTGATGCGGTGCGGCTCGTCGACCTCGGTGACCTGCCAGACGGCGTGGAACCGCTCGCCCTGCGGCGACGTCATCCGGTAGTCGGCGCGGCCGCCGGGCCGCAGGTCGAACGCGGTGAAGGTGGCGGGGAAGCCGGGCGGACCCCAGAAGCGCTCGAGCTGACGGGAATCGGCGAAGGCGCCCCAGAGGCGCTCGACCGGGACGGGGAACTCGGCGACGAGCGTCATCGCGAGGGCCTCGGGGTCGGTGTGGACGGACGTGGTGGGCATCGTCGCTCCTGGTCGTCGATTCGGTCGTCGGGTTCGGTCCTGGTCTCAGGCTCCGTCCGCGCGACCTCGTGCGCAAGGGGGACGTGCAGGTAGTCTGTCCGCGGAGATCGAAAGGGGCGATGTCAGTGGGCACGAGCGCGTCGGACACCGTCAGTGCCCTCGTCACGACCCTTCCCCCGTCGCCGAAGCTCCCCGACGTCGTCGCCGGGGTCGGTCGGTTCGTCGGCAAACCGACCCGCGTGGTGGACGTCGACGGTCCGAGCTGGGGACCGCTCACCGCGCTGGTCTCGCAGTTCGAGCACGAGAACCTCGTCCTCGTGCCGGCCGGCGCTCCCGAGCTGTACCGGATGCACTGCGTCCTGCACGAGCTCGGACACCTCGTGCACGGCGACGCCGGAGCCCCGACCACCACCTCGATCGCCGAGTTCGCCTCGGGCGGGCACGTGTGTCGCCGCGCCCTCGACGGCGACACCGGACTGGTGAGCATCTCGGACGACGACGAACACTTCGCCGAGCGGTTCGCGTACGAGCTGGCGACCGTGCTGCTCGCCGGCAGCGCGAGCGCGGACGAGCGGGCATACGGCTGATGGCCGTCCTGCACGCCGCCGCCTTCTGGTGCGCGGCGCTGATCTTCCTCGCGCGCACGCCCTACGTGCTGCGGAACCCACGTGGCCGCGCAGCCTGGGGTGCGACCGGCGTCGGTGCGCTCGGGCTGCTGACGCTCGGCAGCGTCGTGCCGCAGACCGTGCTCGACGGGGCCCTCGGGGGCACGAACCTCATCAACCTGGTGCAGAACGTGTGCGCCACGGCGGCCTTCTGGCTGATGCTCCGGGCGAGCACGTCCGACCTGCCGAAGCGGCCGGGGCTGGCGAGCCCGCTGGCGCTCCTCGTGGTGGTCGTGGCCTTCGCCGTCCCGTTCTTCGCCGTGCGCGACCGGGGCGGCACGGACTTCCACTTCATCGTGCGGGAGATCCACCAGCCGGCGATGTGGCTCTACGGGTCGGTCTACATGGTGGGTGTCGGCGTGATCGCCGCCGCGACGCTCCGGTACGGCGTGCTGCGGAACCCGGTCGCGCTCGTGGTCTTCCGGGTGGGGCTCTCGCTCGTGGTCATCGCGAGCATCGACGAGCTGCTCTCCCTCACCGCCGACCACTTCGGGTGGTTCCCCGCTCCGCTGCGCGACGGACTCCGTCTGGGCTTCGACCCGCCGTTCTACCTGGGCATCGTCCTCATCGTCGTCGCGATGGCGTCCCTGACGTTCCGCCGGTGGTGGCGGGACGTGACGTGCCGTCGGCACCACCGGCTGCTCCGCCGCATCGTCCGGCGCCACGAGCTGCGCGCCGTCGAACGGGACGGCGACGTGCAGGCACGGACCTACGACCTCGTCATCGCGATCCGCGACGCCGAGGTGCAGGGCCGCACCCTCGACGACGCCGAGCTCGCCCAGGTGCGCTCGGCGGAACTGACCCTGACCCGCAGTCTCGGAGGCTGATGCGATGACGATCGTCTGGTGGGTGCTCGGTGTGCTCGTCGTGCTGGCGGCGGCGTTCCTGCTCGTGGTGCGGAAGGTCGTCGGCAAGATCGTGCTGCCTGGCGGCGACCGCTGGACCCCGGTGCTCGAGACGACCGACGACTCGATCCGGCTCCCGATCACCGACGACACCGTCCGCCCGGGGGAGTACGGCTTGTGGCACGACGGCACCGGGCACACCACGGTCGGACCGGTGCTCGACGTCGACGAGGCCGCCGGCACCGTCCGGCGTGCGGTGGTCCGGACGACGGGGGACGTGTCGAGACGGGTGCGGTGGAGCGGGCACGTGCACCCGGACCCCGCCGCGATGGACGTCGACTGGGCGGAGGTCGACCTGCCGACGCCCGTGGGCCCTGCCCCGGCGTGGGTCATCCGGCCCGCTGGCCCCGCGCCCGACGCGCCCGCCACCGCGCCCGACGCGCCCGCCGCCGCAGCCGCCCCCGACGCGCCCGCCACGACCTGGGCTGTCCACGTGCACGGCATCCGCACCACCCGCGTGACGGCGCTCCGGACCGTGCCGGCGGCCCTCGAGGTCGGCTGGACCTCGATCGTCCCGTCGTTCCGCGGCGACGGCGAAGCACCCTGGCAGGGCCGCGCCTCGCACCTCGGTGCCCGCGAGTGGCCCGACGTCGAGGCCGCACTCGACCACGCCGTCGCGAACGGAGCCGAACGGCTCGTCATCGTGGGGTGGTCGATGGGCGCGACGATCGCCCACGAGATGCTCGCCCGGTCGGCGCACCGCGACCGGTTCGTCGGACTGGTCCTCGTCTCGCCGGCGCTCGACTGGGCGACGACGGTGCGCTCGCAGGCCGGTCGTGCCGGGCTCCCCGGGTTCGTCGTCGGTGCTGCGCTCCGGGCGATGGCGCTGCCGCTCGTGTGTCGTCTCGTCGGGCTCCGTTCACCCGTGGACGTCCGCGCGCTCTCCTGGTTGCACACGCCGCGGAGCCTGCCACCGACCCTGCTCATCCACTCGTCGGGGGACACCACCGTGCCGTTCGCCGTCAGCCAGGAGTTCGCCGACGCCCACCCCGAAACGGTGACCTTGGCGGTGAGCGAGCCCGCCGAGCACGCCTGGGAACGGAACGTCGACGCCGTCTGGTTCGACACGACGATCACGACCTGGGCGAGATCCCTCGCACTCACCGGTCCGGCGGAGTAGAAGGGCCCATGGGTCAGCTCATCTACGACGGTCAACCACTCGACCTCCGCATCGACGACCGGGCCCTCACGCACCTGCAGATCGTGATCGTGAACATGCTCCGGCGTGATCACCGGTTCGCGTTCTCGTGGAAGGACGACGTCGTCCACGGCAACGGTCGCAGCACGATCTGGCTGAACCCGAACGTCAGCCTGCACTTCAAGTTCTCCGGCAGCCGGGTGCCGTCGATCAACCGCAGCTGGCTCGAGGACCTCTACGCCTCGGCCACGTCGGGGTCTGGGCTCGTCCTGACGCCGGAGCCGACGGACACGAGCACGGCGGCCGACTCGGCGTGGTCGCGAGCGGTCGCCCCGGGGGACGCCGACGACGCTTCGGGGACACCGAGCGGTACCACAGCTGAGTGATTCCCGTCAACGGGTTCCGAACACCCCGTGATCGTCGTACGGTTTCCGTACCGCGGATCAGAGTCGTCCCTTCGGGCCGGCATCCAGGGAGCCGGTGACGGCGACGAACCGCGGCAGGAGGGGGACCCGAATGACCGTGACGCAGTGCGCGCCCGGCGCCGACCAACCATCGGCGATCGAGCGGCGTGCACGACGGGAGTCCCGGATCAGGAGACTCGTCGTCCAGGAAGCCGGGTCATCGCACCCGGGTCCTTGCGTCATGCCACTGGGCTCGTCGGTCAGGCCTCACTGACCGGCACCCTCCAGAGAACGCCCCGGCAGTCGGATTCGGGTTCCGCTGCCGGGGCGTTCTGCTGCCGGGGCGTCCTGCTGCCCGGATCGGGCGTGGGGTGCCGACTCAGTAGACGTCGCGGACGTACCGCTTCGTGCGGCGCAGGTCGGCCAGGTACGACAGTGCGTCGTCCTCGTCCCGCCCACGGCCGGTGCGGATGACGTCGAGCAGCGCGGCCTCGACGTCCTTCGCCATCCGCGAGGCGTCGCCGCACACGTACACGTGGCCGCCGTCCTCGAGCCAGGCGAACAGCTCGGCGGACTGCTCCCGCATCCGCGTCTGCACGTAGACCTTCTCGGCCTGGTCGCGAGAGAACGCCAGGTCGAGGCGGTTCAGCACGCCCTGCTCCTGCAGTTCGGTGAGCTCGTCCTGGTAGACGAAGTCGGTGTCGCGGTGCTGGTCGCCGAAGAACAGCCAGTTGCGCCCCGTCGCACCGGCCGCGGCCCGCTCGTGCAGGAACCCGCGGAACGGAGCGATGCCGGTGCCCGGACCGATCATGATCATCGGCGCGGACGCGTCGGCCGGCACGCCGAACGACGCGTTCGGCTGCAGGTAGACGTCGACCGTACCGTCGGGGTCGACCCGGTCCGCCAGGAACGTCGACGCGACACCGGCGTACATCCGGTGCGGGTCGCCGTACCGGACGGACGCGATGGTCAGGTGGATGCGGTCCGGGTGCGCCAGTGGGCTCGACGAGATCGAGTACTGGCGTGCTTGCAGCGGGCGCAGGTTCGGCAGCAGCTCGTCGAGTCCGGGAGCGGCCGGTCCGGCGTCGCGCAGCAGGTCGAGGACGTCACGACCCCACAGCCAGCGGTCCAGTTCGTGCTTGTCGCCGTGCGAGACGACCGCAGCGAGTTCGCTCGCCGGGGCACGCTGCACGAGGTCCGCGATGAGGTCCTTCGACGGTGTCCGGACCTCGCGGTCGCTCCGCAGGACCTCGGTGATCGGTCGGCCGTCGAACGACTCGCCGCCGTTCGCGCCGACCTGCTCGAGCAGCTCCGCGACGAAGACCTCGTCGTTGACCGGCACGACCGCCAGGGCGTCGCCGGCGGTGTACTCGATGCCGGAGTCGCCGAGGTCGAACTCGTAGTGCCGGATCTCCTTCGCGCTGCGCGGCGAGGAGAGCAGCCGGTTCTCGACCAGCCGTGACGGGTACGGGTTGCGCTTGTTCCACTGCGACCCCGGCCGGGAGGCACGGCCCGCGCCCGCCCCGCCGGTCGCGGTGGCACCGTCGCCGGCACCACTGCCCGTGGTCGCGCCGGGTGCACCGGTCGCGCCGGCCTCCGCAGCGAGCCGGTCGAGCACGGCGGCGCTCCAGAGTGCGGCGGCGTCCTCGAAGTCGACGTCGCAGTCCACGCGGTCGTGCACCCGGGTCGCGCCGAGCTGCTCGAAGCGGGTGTCGAGGAGCTTGCCGGCCTGGCAGAACTCGTCGTAGCTGGTGTCCCCGAGGCCGAGGACCGCGTACCGCAGCCCCTCGAGCCGCGGCACGTCGGACGCCTGGACCGCGTCCCAGAACAGGCCGGCGTTGTCGGGCATCTCGCCCTCGCCGTACGTCGAGGTGACGACGAGGACGTGGGTCATCCCGGCGAGCTGCTCCGGGGTGACGGCGTCGAGCGCCGCGGCACGGCCACCGAGCCCGCGGGCCTTCGCCCCGGCGACGAGCTCGTCGGCCAGGAACTCCGCGTTGCCGGTCTGCGTGCCGAACAGCACGTCGATCGTCGTCGTGGGGGCGGCGCCGGACGCCTTCTTGCCGGCGGCGGCGATGCCCGCGATGAACCCGGCCAGCCAGGACTCCTGGGCGGCCGAGAACGGTGCGTCGACGGGGATCAGCGAGCCGGTCGGGGGGAGCAGGCTCACGCGGACACCGCCTCGGTCGGCGCCTGGGGTGCACGGCGGGCGATGTCCTCGAGTGCCGCGGTTGCGAGCAGCTCGTCGAAGCGGGCCTCGCGGACGCGGCCGTCGTTCTTGGCGTTCTGGTGCATGATCCACCCCGTGGTGCCCGGTGCGTCCATGCTGCGGTTGTTCCGCTGCGTGAGCGCACGCTTGTAGTCGTCGAGCCGCTTGATCGCGATGAGCGTCGCGAGCTGGTCGTCCGCGAACCGGTCGAGCGTGCCGCGCAGGTACTTCACGACGCGCTGCTTCACGGAGAAGTCCTCGGTCAGGACGAGGTTCTTCACCGCTTCGGTGACGCGGGGGTCGTTCGCACCCGCACCGGGGACGCGCTCGAGGGCGACGTCCTGGGCGACGCCGAGCACCGTGTACGACGACAGCAGCGAGAACATGTCGTCGCCCTGGTCGCCGAGCGCCGGGGCACGGCCGTCGAGGACGGTCCGCTGGTCGCGGTAGTCGACCTTGAACGCACGGAGCTTGTCCGTGGCGATCGAGGTCGCGAGCTCGTCGAGCAGCTCGGGGCGGGTGGCCGCCGCGAGGATCTCGCCGGCGTCCTGCGAGAGCAGGAGCGCGCGCGGCATGCCGACGAAGACGTGCTGCCGGGTGGTCTCCCAGTCGGCGAGCAGCCGCTCGGCCAGCGCCGACCCGGTCGCCTCGAGGTGCCACTCGAGCAGCAGTCGTGCGCCGGCCTCGTGGAACGCCCCGCGCTCGGTGTCGGTGACGGGGAACACGAGGAGCGAGTCGGTGCTGGCGCGCTCGGCGACCTGACCGGACGGGTCGTACTGGTACAGGAACCCGCCGGACATGCCGTTGCCGAGGCCCTTGCCGAACGCGCCGAGGTTGAACACGGCACCGCCCGTCATGTACTCGCACCCGAAGTCGCCGACGCCCTCGACCACGGCCGTGGCGCCGGAGTTGCGCACGGCGAAGCGGTCTCCGGCCTCGCCCTCGACGAACGTGCGGCCGCCGGTGGCCCCGAAGAGCGCGAAGTTGCCGATCAGCACGTTCCCGCCCTGGTCAGCACTGCCGCCGCCCGGTGCGCGGACGATGATCCGACCGCCGCTCTGGCTCTTGCCGACGCCGTCGTTCGCGGTGCCGGTGTGCTCGAGCACGATGCCGTCGTTGTTGAACACGCCGTACGACTGCCCGGCCGAGCCCTGGGTGCGGATCGTGACCGCACCGTCGACCAGCCGGCGGCGCCCGCGGTCATCGGTCGCCACGGCGGGCAGCCCCTGGACGTCCTCGGCGCCGAGCTCGTGGTTGAGCAGGCGCTCGACGTCGATGCCGAGCTGACCGCCGACGGACTTGTCGCTGTTGCCGAGCAGGACGCCGTGCACGAGCACGTGCTCCTGGGCGTGGTCGACCAGCGCCGTGCGGATGCGCTCGAGCAGTGCGTCGTCGGTGTGGAAGTCCTTCTCCAGGTACTCCGGGTCCGTCACGACCTTCTCCGGCACCTGCGCGAGCAGGGCACGGGCGTCCAGACGCCCGACGCTCGCCGGGTGGTCGAGGAGCTGCAGCAGGTCGGTGCGCCCCCGGGCCTCGCGCAGCGAGCGCAGGCCGAGCCGGGCGAGGATCTGCCGCACGTCGTGGGCGATGTTGAGCAGGTACTGCGCGAGTGCACGCGGGTCGCCCTCGAACGCCTCGGCGTTCGTGGTGAGGCCGGCCGGGCACTTCACGTTGCAGTTCTTCGCCATGACGCAGCCGAGCATCATGAGCGCGGTCGTGCCGAACTCGAAGCTGTCGCCGCCGAGCAGGGCGCTCGTCACGACGTCGGACCCGGTCTGGTGCGCGCCCGAGCACCGGAGCGTGACCTTGGAGCGCAGGCCGTTCGCGACGAGGGCCTGGTGGACCTCGGCGACGCCGATCTCCGCCGAACGTCCCGCGTACTTCAGGCTCGTGACGGCCGCGGCGCCGGTTCCACCGGTGTTGCCCGCGACGTTGATGACGTCCGCGCCGGCCTTCGCGACGCCGACCGCGATGGTGCCGATGCCCTCGGAGGACACGAGCTTCACGATCACCCGGACACGGGCCGCCTTGCAGTCGTGGATGAGCTGCGCCAGGTCCTCGATCGAGTACGTGTCGTGGTGCGGCGGCGGCGAGATGAGCTCGACGCCGGGCGTGCCACCACGGGCCGCGGCGATGTCCACCGTGACCTTCGGCGCGGGCAGCTGACCGCCCTCGCCGGGCTTCGCGCCCTGACCGATCTTGATCTCGAGTTCCTCGAGCATGGGGTCGGCGAGGTAGCCCGCCCAGATGCCGAAGCGGCCCGAGGCGAACTGCTTGATCCGCGAGCCGCGGATGGTTCCGTAGCGGGAGTGGTGCTCGCCGCCCTCACCGCTGTTCGACATGCCGCCGACCATGTTCGTGCCGTGCGCCACCGCTTCGTGCGCGGTGGCGACGAGCGCGCCGTGGCTCATCGCGCCGGACGCCAGGGTCCGGGTGATCTCGTGTGCCGGCTGGACCTCGTCGAGCTCGACGCTGTCGGGCGCGCTCTCGAGCAGGGTGAGCAGCCCGACGGCAGCGCCGGTGGCGCGGAGCGTCACCTGGGTGTCGTCGACGGAGTCGACGTCGACCTGGCCCGGGAACAGCAGCGCGAGGCCGTCTGCCAGGGCCCGGTGGCGCAGTGCGCCCGTGGTGCCCGTCGACGCGAGCTCCAGGCGGAACCGCTCCGTGCCTCCCGGAAGCCCGTCGGAGGACGACGGACGCGAGCCGGACAGCCCGCGCACGGTGACGCTGGCGTTGCCGGTCGTCGAGAACCGACCCAGCTCGCGGGCGAAGTCCTCAGCCGTGTCGATGCCGGTGACATCCGCGGGCAGCGCGAGCACGTCGCGGAGCGCAGCGGGGCGGCGCGACCGCTCGTCGTGCGTGGTCTGCAGGAACGTGACGTAGCCCGGCGTGATCCGGTGCTGGTCGATCTCGGTGTCACTGAGGCGGTCGTAGCCGGTGTTGCGGTAGGCGGCGTCGGTGATGCCGAACGAGTCGTCGAGCTGGCCGAGCGTCAGCAGGCGCAGTGCGTCCGAGTCGCCGGAGCGCTCGAAGGACGGACGCTCCTCGGTCATCCCACCGAACCCGCGCACGCTCGCGACGCCGAACGAGTGTCCGGCGCCGTCCGAGCGCTCCTTGAACAGGCCGAGCAGGGGGACCTGGCCCTCGGCCGCGACCGAGCGGGCACGCTCGTGCCAGTCCGTCGCCGCCTGGGCGATGCGGGCGAAGCCGACGCCGCCCACGGGGGCCTGCATGTGCGGGAACACCCGCGCCAGGACGTCGTCGCCGGTGTCCAGGTAGTTCGGCTCGAAGAACGCGCCACCGATGTAGCTCTCGGCGGTGCAGAGGCCGACGCGACCCATGGTCTTCGCCAGCGCCTTCTCGGCGGCCTTGCGGAACTGCTTCAGCGCGAGGTCCGTCGCGGTGAGCTCACCGGCGGGTGCCGGCGCCGCGGGGTACTTCTCCTCGGCACGCAGGCGCGCGCTCAAGCTGTACACAGCCGAGGCGCCGAAGCCGAGGGCCGTCGCCACGTGGTGTGACGATGGCAGCTGACCGCTCTCGGCGACGACGGACACCCGCAGGCGCAGACCGGTCTCGATGAGCCGCTGGTTCACGGCGGCCACGGCCAGGATCACGGGCAGGGGCGCACGGGTCGACGAGACCTCGCGGTCGGTCAGCACGGCGATGCCGCCGTACGTCCCCGCGAACTGCTCCACGGCGTCGCACAGGGCGTCCACGGCGTCGCGCACGGCGTCCGCGTTCGCCTGCTCGTCGCCGAGCACCGGCACGTAGAGCATGTCGAAGCGCTCGAGCGGCACGATGTCCTGGTCGCGCAGGCGCACCATGTCCAGGTGGCCGAGGATCGGCGACTGCACGACGAGCTGCCGGCTCGTCGAACCCGTGCCGTCCGGCTTCGCGCCGAGGGCCACGCGCATGCTCATGCCGTCGGCTTCACGGATCGAGTCGAGCGGCGGGTTCGTCACCTGGGCGAAGCGCTGCGAGAAGTACTTCGCCATGCCGCCCTCGGTGTCGCTCAGGGCGTTGATGGCGTTGCCGTAGCCCATCGCCGAGATCCGCTCCGAGCCGTTCTGCAGCATCGGGTCGAGCATGAACCGGAAGCTCTCCTGGTTCAGCGAGTACGCCACGTACCGGCCCGCGAGCGACAGGTCGCCCGCGTAGCCCAGGGTGTTCCTGGTGCGGTCGTACGCGGGCGCGGGCAGGTCGTCGAGGTTCACACGGGCAGCGTCGAGCAGCGTGCCGTAGTCACGGCGGGCCGCGAGCATGCGCAGCACCTCGTCCGTGCGCATCCGGGTCCCGGTGCGGTGGTCGACGACGAGCATGCCGCCGGCCTCGATGCGGCCGCGGTGCACGACCTCGTCGGCGTCGAACGTGACCTGACCGGCCTCGGACGACACCATCAGGTACTCGGTGGTCTCGACGGTGCGCAGCGGACGCAGCCCCAGGCGGTCCAGGCGCGCGCCGACGACGTCGCCGTCGCTGAAGATCACGGCGGCGGGGCCGTCGTTCTTCTCCTCGTACAGCGAGAAGTACTCGAGCATGTCCCGCACGTCGGCGGTCAGCGTGCGGTCGTTCTCCCACGCCGGCGGCATGAGCGAGACCACGGCCTCGACGATCTCGAGCCCGTCGTCGAACACGCGGCTCTGCAGCGTCTGGTCGAGGCGGCTCGAGTCCGACTGCCCGGGCGGGCGGACGATGCTCCGGGTGCGGGCACGGGCGAGCGCCTCGTCCGACAGACGGTTCTTCCGGTCGGTGTTCAGCTCGCCGTTGTGCGCCATCAGCCGGAACGGCTGCGCCATCGTCGGGTGCGGCTCGGTGTTCGTCGAGAACCGAGTGTGGAAGTACAGCGTCCGTACCGAGTGACGCGGGTCGCGCAGGTCCGTGAAGTACCCGATGACCTCGCCCGAGTTCAGGCGGCCCTTCAGGATCTGGGTCCTTGCGCTGAGCGACAGCGGGTACAGGGCAGCGTGCTCGGCGCGCTGCTCGGCGGCCTCGCCGTAGGACACCGACTCGATCGCGAGCAGGGCACGGTTCGCCGCCGCGTCGACCTCGGTGCGGTCCCACTGCTCGGGCGCGCGGAAGACCCACTGCACGATCGGCAGCTGGTACTGCTCGGCCTCGGGTCGGGCGACGGAGTGGTCCACCGGGACGTCGCGGATGACGAGCAGCTCGAAGCCCTGCTGCTCGATGGCGTCCGTGACGGTCTGCTGAGCACGGGCGCGCTCGGCGTCCGCTGCCGCACCCGTGCCGCTCGGCACGAAGCAGTTCGCGACGCCGAAGTGACCGGCGCGGAGCTCCTGGCCGGTGATGGCGCTGAAGAACTCCACCGACAGGTCGATGCTCACACCGGCGCCGTCACCGACACCCTCGGCGGACTTGCCGCCGCGGTGGGGGATGGCGCAGAGCGCTTCGTCACCCTTGCGGATGACGTCGTGGTGGGGCGTGCCGTCGAGTCGGGTGATGAAACCGACGCCGCAGTCGCTCGATTCGCGGGCAGGGTCGTAGAGACCGAAGGAGGTGGGGTTCACGTGTGCGGGTCCAGTGGGGCGTTGCCGGCAGCGGACGGCCAGGCTGCATCGATGGAGCGCTCGCCGCGGGCGGACCGGTGGTGACAGTCGGGCCCTGTGGGGTTGTGGTGCGGTACGGCGATGCTACGGCGCGGTATACCGCCCACGCAACACCGCACGGTGCGGCGGGCAGCACGTGCCGAACGGCCCCGCACCGGGTGGCCAGCCCGGCGCGGTGTCAGGCTGCGCGCTCGCCGGTCCGTTCGTCGACGGTGATCGGCTCCGTCACCGCCGTGCTGGCGTCGGCGGCGGGGGTCGTGCCGGGGCGGATGAGCTCCGGGCGACGGCGGCGGCTGCGGAACACCCACGCCTTGAACAGCACGAACCGGACGCAGGTCGCGACCAGGTTGGCGGCCGTCAACACCAGGATCTCGGCACCGTGCGACGCTCCCGGCACGCTGCTGTGCAGCACGACCAGGGACCCCGACGTGATCGCCCAGGCGATGCCGAACACCACCAGCCCCTGCACGTGGTGCCGCCCTGCCCCGGCCCGGCCACGGAGGCCGAAGGTGAAGCGCCGGTTCAGTGCGGTGTTGCCGATCGCCGTCAGCAACAGGGCGGTGAAGTCCGCCGTCTGCGCCCCGATCGCCGGACGGAACAGTGCGTACAGCACCGCGAACGCGACGGTCGACAGCACCCCGATGGCGCCGAAGCGCAGCACCTGCCCGAGGAACCCGACGTGCGGTGGCGTGAACGGGCGTCGGCCGATGGTCTCGTACACGGCACCCACCGGCACCCGCCCGCTGGCGATGCCCCGCGAGACGCGCCACATGCCCTTGAGGTCCTCGGTGGCGGTCGAGGCGATCTGCACCGACGAGTTCACGTCGTCGACCCAGTCCACCGGCACCTCGTGGATCCGCAGCCCCGCGTGCTCGGCGAGCACGAGCATCTCGGTGTCGAAGAACCACGCGTCGTCCTCGCACAGCGGCAGCAGCTGGTCGGCCGCCCGTTTCGTGACTGCCTTGAACCCGCACTGGGCGTCCGAGAACGACACCCCCATCGTCGTGCGGAGCAGCAGGTTGTACGAGCGGGAGATGAACTCGCGCTTGCTGCCCCGCACCACCCGCGACGAGTCCGCCAACCGCGTGCCGATCGCCAGGTCGGAGTGCCCGGAGAGCAGCGGCGCCACGAGCGGCTCGAGTGCCGCGAGGTCCGTCGACAGGTCCTCGTCGACGTACACGAGCACCGTCGCCGGAGATGCACCCCACACGGCCTTGAGTGCCCGCCCACGACCCTTCTCGGGCAGGTGGACCGCGTGCACGCCGGGCAGCATGGCGGCCAGGTCGTCGGCGATCCGCGCGGTGTCGTCGGTCGAGGCGTTGTCGGCGATCGTGATCCGCCAGGTGTGGTGCAACGACGTCCGGCAGAACGTGTGCAGGCGTCGCACGTGGGCCGCGAGCGTGTCCTGCTCGTTGTAGCAGGGGACGACGATGTCGATGTCGAGGGTCTGGTTCGTCTCCGTCATGCCGCTCATGCTCGGCAGCGGGCACATGCAGACCGAGGCAGTGCGCTGTGCTCCCGGTAAGAACGGCGTTCGGCGACCGTTCACGTCATCGTCGAACACGACGGGTGTCGCGCGGATACGGTCGACGGACGATGACGACCGAGCGCGACGACGCACACCGATCGGCGGTGCTGCTCCCGGGGGAGCGGCTCGGCCTGGCGCTCGACGAGCGGTGTCCGGAGTTCGAGGAGCTCCTGCTCACGCCTCCGCTGCACGGCATCCGACCGGACGGCCACGACTGGCTGCGACGCCGGTACGCCGAGATCGTCCCGCTCGTGCTCCCCGCCGCGCTGCGGGCCGTCGAGCGCGGTGAACCCGTCGACCGCGAGTGCCTCGCCCAGCTGCGCGCGGTGGCGGCCGCGAGCGCCGAGGACCCCCGCGTCGACGTGTCGGTCGTGCTCCGCGGGGCCCTGCCGGCGATCCGGGTCTTCGCCCTCGTCATGCACACCGCCACCCGCGACCACGCCGTCACGCTCGACCACGCCGGCCGGACGATGCTCGCGATGAGCCGCGCCTCGCTCGTCGCCCACGAACTCGGCTCGTGCTGGGCCGAGGCCTGGGCCCAGCAGCGACGGCGATCGGCGGTCGAGTCCGCGGCGGCGGTCACCACCGGGGAGATCGACCTCGTCGCCCGTGCGCCCGGCCTCGACGAGACCGAGGAGCAGATGCTCGCGCTCGCCGCGCAGGGGCTCTCCAACGACGAGATCGCGAAGGAGACGGCCTACAGCCGCCAGGCCGTCGCGTGGCACCTCGGACGGCTGATGAAGTCGTGGAAGGCGCCGAACCGGACGGCGCTGGTGTCGGTCGCCTTCGTGAAGGGGTGGATCCGTGCACGGCGCGAGGTCCGCGGTGCAGCACGGACCTGGCCCCCGGCGATCGAGCCGGCCGCCGAGCGTCCCGCCACGCATGACGACGCCCCCTGAGACCGTGGTCCCCGGGGGCGTCGGTGCAGCGCCGACGGATCAGCGCCGACGGATCAGCGCCGGCAGATCAGCCGCCGTTCACGTGGATGACGTTGTCGATGCGTTCGATGTTGCCGAACGCACCCCAGTTCAGCCAGCCACCGTCACCGTTGTTCGTGATCGAGCCGGGGCCCTTGAACCAGTAGATGACGTAGTTGCCGCCCTTGATGTCGATCGACTGCGCGTCCGCGACGTCGCCGGACACCGTGATGTCCTGGTTCTTGTTGACCACCGCGACGGTGAGGCGATCGGGGTTGCCGGCGTTCCAGTAGCCGACGTCGAGCGCGGCCTGCACGGCGCCGCCGCGATCGCTCTGGTCGTTCACGGCGTCCTTGATCGCGTTGACGATCGCGACCGGGTCGAGGTTCACGTTGACGTTGCCGCCGACGGAAGCCGAGGTGCTCGGTGCGGGCTCGGCGGCCTGTGCCGGTGCCGCGACGAACGCCCCGGCGATGACGGCGCCACCGAGTGCGGTGCCGGCGAGGAGCTTGACGGACTTGCGCTTGAACGAGTTCATGATCGTGTTCCCATCTCTGCGGTGGTGACCCGTGTGGGTCGTCCAGCTCGGACAGGACCCAGCCTGCGTCGTCGGGTGCCGGGTTGCACGCGTTCGGCCCGGACGTTGGACGATCGTCTGACGATCCGTCCAGCGCCGCGAAGGTGTGCCACCCTCCGGCCCGGGCCGCATCGAGTGAGCAGAGGACGTCGAGTCCGGTCGCGGGACTCGACGTCTTCTGCTCACGAAGCGGGCGGCCCCGGCAGGTCCACCGTGAACGCCGTCCGACCGGGGCCGGAGGCCACCCGCACGCTCCCGCCGTGCGCCGACACCACCGCCTGGACGATCGCCAGCCCGAGGCCGCTCGTCCCCTGACCCTGCGCACGGGTCCGAGACGCCTCGCCCCGGGTGAACCGGTCGAACAGCGTCGGCACGGCCTCCGCCGGGATCACCGGCCCGTCGTTGGCCACGACGAGGCGAGCGGCAGCACCAGCACCGGACGGCCCCACCCGCTGCAACGACACCACCACCGCGGTCCCGGTCGGGGTGTGCGTCCGCGCGTTCGCGAGCAGGTTCGTCACGACGCGGCGCAGCTGCTCCGCGTCGCCCGTCACGGTCAGCGGGTGGTCGTCGACGATCTGCAGGGTCCACCGGTGCCCGGGCGCGGTGGCTCGGGCGTCCATCGTCGCCTCGACCACGATCGAGGTCAGGTCGACGGGTTCGCGCACGAGCGGGGACACCGGCGCCCCGGACGCCAGGGCCGTCGCGTCGAGCCGCGCGAGCAGCAGGAGCTCCTCGACGAGGTCGCCCATCCGCACGGCCTCCCGGCCGATCCGGTCGACGTTCCGGTGGATCGCGTCGAGGTCCGACGAGCGCGCGGTCAGCTCGGCGTAGGCCCGGACCGTCGCGATCGGCGTCCGCAGTTCGTGCGAGGCGTCGGCGACGAAGGTCCGCATGCCGGCCTCGGCGTCGCGGCGCACCGTCAGGGCTCGGGCGACGTGCCCGAGCAGCCGGTTCAGCGCAGTGCCGACCTGCCCGACCTCGCGGTTCGCGGTGAGGTCGGCGTCGGCGACCCGCACCGGGATGTCGGTGTCGCCGCGTTCGAGGTCGAGGTCGGTCACCCCGGAGGCGACCGCTGCGACGCGTTCGAGCGGTCGGAGGGACCGCCGCACGAGCAGTGCGAGGGCCCACGCCGCGACGACGAGGCCCAGCACCGTGACGATCCCGATGACGAGCAACAGGCGGGTGATGGCGGCGTTCAGGTCGCCGAGGGGGATTGCGGTGACGAACACGTCGCCGTCGTCCCCGACCGCCTGCACCCGGTAGGTGCCGAGCGAGCCGAGGTCGATCGTCGCCGGGCCGGCGCCGCTGTCGACCGCGGTGAGCGTCTTCCGTTGCGCCGACGACAGCCCGTGCTGGTCGCCGTCGCTGTCGGTGTACCCGCCGAGCACCACGGAGCCGTCGCGGACGATCGCGACGACGGTGCCGGCGGACTGCCCGGGCGCTCCGATGAAGGCGTTGTCCGGATCCGGGCGGTCCGACGACGATCCCGACGACGACCCGGGCGGTGGGCCGGTGGGCGCGTCCGCACCGTCCCGGCCACCGACGGTCCGGTTCGCCGCCGTCGACAGCTCCGCGTCGAGGCGGTCGACCAGGTACCCTCGGAACGCGACGACGGTCACCGCTCCGACGACGACGTTCGTCGCGACGAGCAGGAGCGCGACGGCGGCCACGACCCGCCACCGCAACGACGGCACCCGTCCGGCGCGGGTCGGACGGGCCCGGGTCGCCTTCGTCGATCGGCTCACGTCGTCGGCCGGAGGACGTAGCCAGCCCCGCGCACGGTCTGCAGCATCGGCTCGCGTCCGGCGTCGAGCTTCTTCCGCAGGTACGACACGTACATGTCGACCAGGTTCGACGACGACCCGAAGTCCATGCCCCAGACGCCCGCGAGCAGCTGTTCCCGCGAGAGCACCCGGTTGGCGTTCCGCGCCAGGTGCCGCAGCAGCTCGTACTCGGTCGGGGTGAGCTCGATCGGATGGCCGGCACGGCTGACGGCGCGGGCGTCCTCGTCGAGGCGGAGGTCACCGACCACCACCTCGGCGCTCCCGCCCACCGCTGCGACCCGAGCGGAGGTCCGCGCGAGGATCCGCGCCCGGACGAGCAGCTCGTCGATGCCGAAGGGCTTCGTCAGGTAGTCGTCCCCGCCGCCGGTGAGTCCGGCGAGCCGGTCCTCCGGGGCGTCGCGCGCGGTGAGGAACAGCACACGGACGGTGTCGCGGGAGTCGCGGAGCCGCTCGAGCACCTCGAAGCCGTCGATGTCCGGCAGCATCACGTCGAGGACGATGACGTCGGGTTGGAACTCCCGCGCGGCGAACAGGACGTCACGGCCACGGTGAACCGCCCGCACGGCCCAGCCGTCCCCCTCGAACGCGAGGGCGACGGCGTCGGCCAGGGCGTGCTCGTCGTCGACGACGAGGGCGCGGACGGGGGTGCCGTCGGTGCGCTGCAGCGGTTGGCCGGTCACGTCCGCGAGCCTATCCACCGCGCCCTCGTCGTCGATCACTTCGTGGTGCTCAGGTCGTAGACGGTCTGCCCGCCGACCGTGGTCGACTCGTAGTTCGCCGCGACCCACTCCTGGATCGCCGAGGCCGTGGACGAACCGCCGCCCATACCGCCGCCACCGGAGCCGGAGGAGACGTAGTACCCGATGTCCCCGTCGGCGACGTACGCCTTGAACTGGGCGAGCGTGGGTGCCGGGTCGCTCGACCAGCCACCGATCGCCATCACGGCGGTGTCGGTGTCGAGTTCGAGCTGCGCGGCCGACTGCGATCCGTTGACGGCGGCCGCCCACTTCGCGTCGGACGCCTCGAGGAGCTCCTGCAGTGCCGACGAGGTCGTCGACCCCTCGCCGCCCATGCCGCCCCCGGTACCGCTGGGAGCGCCGTCGGTCGAGCCCTCGGTGGTGCCGCCGGCGGAGTCGCCCGGCGCCTCGCCGGTCATGCCCTCCGGCGGGGTGCCGCCGGGACCCTGCTGGGAGCCGTCGTCGGTGGTGGAGCCGTCACTGTCGGAACCGGCGGCCGATCCGCCGGGTCCCCCCGTGCCTCCCGGCATGCCACCCGTGCCACCGCCGCCCGTCCCTCCGGAGCTGCTGCCCGCCGGACCGACACTCGGGATCGAACCGGAGTGCGCGACGGTCGTCGTGGCGAGGGCGTAGGCCGTGGTGCCGGTGAGCCCGAACAGGGTGCCCGCGAGGACGCCGACCGTGACCAGCTTGCGGAGTGACGGGACGCTGCCCATCACGACGAGCGCTGCGGACAGCAGGCCGCCGGCCAGCATCACCCAGCGGAGCCAGGGCAGCCACGTCGGGTTCTCGTTGAGCAGGCACCAGCCCCAGAAGGCCGTGATGCCGATCATCGCGGCGAGGCCGATCCGGCCGACGAAGCGCGCTCGTGCGTGCCAGAGCAGCGCGCCGCCGGTGCCGACGAGTCCGGCGATCGCCGGTGCCAGTGCCACCGTGTAGTACGGGTGGATCGTGCCGGACATGTACGAGAACACGAGTCCGGTGACCAGGAGCCAGCCGCCCCACAGGACGAGACCGGCGCGGGCCGGATCGGCGAGGTGTCGACGACCGACGACGACCAAGCCGACGACCAGCGCGATGAGCGCGGCGGGCAGGAGCCACGAGATCTCGAGTCCCATCTCGGACGAGAACAGCCGGTTCAGGCCGGTCGAGCCACCGAAGGAGCCACCCGCGGTGCCGCCGGTCATGCCGCCGCCTCCGCCACCGTTGCCCGAGCCGCCGAAGATCCGACCGAGGCCGTTGTAACCGAACACCAGGTCGAGGACGGTGTTGTTCGTCGAGCCGCCGATGTACGGGCGGGAATCGGCCGGCCACAACCACACGGCGACGACCCACCAACCGGCGGCGACCACGAGGGAGCCCGCGGCGATGAGCAGCCCGATGACGCGCTTGCCCCAGGTGGTGCGGGCGGCGAACAGGTAGACGAGGCCGAAGGCCGGCAGGACGAGCAGGCCCTGCAGCATCTTCGTCAGGAACGCGAAACCGAGGGCGACCCCGGCCAGGGCGATCCACTTCCAGCTGCCCCGCGGCAGCGCCCGCACGGTGCAGTACGCGCCTGCGGTCATCAGGAACACGAGCAGGGCGTCCGGGTTGTCGAACCGGAACATCAGCGCCGCCGCCGGGGTGGCCGCGACGACGAAGCCCGCGAGCAGCGCGCCGACGTTCGCGGTGGTGGTGCCGACGCGGGCGAGGGTGCGGCGGACCGTGCCCCACACCAGCGCGACCGTGCCCACGGCCATGAGCGCCTGGGGGAGCAGGAGGCTGAAGCTCGAGAAACCGAACAGCCGGGCCGACAACACCATCACCCAGAGCGACGCCGGGGGCTTGTCCACCGTGATGAAGTTCGACGAGTCGAGGGAGCCGAAGAAGAACGCCTCCCACGACTTCGTGCCGGCCTGCACGGCGGCGGCGTAGAAGCTGTTGGCGTACCCCGAGACACTGAGGTCCCAGAGGTACACCACGGCGGTCACGGCGAGGAGTGCCCAGAACGCCGGCCGGAGCCAGCGGGCGTCCTCGCGCTCACCGAGGAACAGACGGGCGAGCGGCTTGCGACGCCGATCCTGCGCGTCGGTCAGCACGGGGCCCCTTCGATCGGTCACGGGTATCGGGTACGTGGTCATGTCGATGAGCATCCGGGGCGTTCCCCGAACGCGGCACTGCGCCGCCTGTGCACGGCCTAAGACCGCGTGGTTCCCCGACTGGTGCGAGGTTGCCCACTCGGTGTGAGGTCGTAGCGCCGCACGGAGTGGGCAATCTCGCACCGAGCGAGAGAACCCGCACCGTGCGAGGTCAGGCGTACCGCTGCGCCGCGTGCAGGGCCGCCCCCGTGTACGACCCGCCGAACAGGAACACGTGCAGCAGCAGCGGCGCGAGCTGGTGGAGCCCGACGCGCTCCTGCCAGCCGTCGGCGAGCCGCGACTCGCGGTCGTAGGCGGCGAGCACCGTCTCGAGGCGCGGCAGCCCGAACAGCCCGAGCAGCGCCAGGTCGGTCTCGGCGTGCCCGCCGTGCGCGATCGGGTCGATGAGCACCGCGCCGGTCGGCTCGGACGTGTCCGTCGGCCAGAGCACGTTGCCGGCCCACAGGTCGCCGTGCAGTCGCGCGGGCCGGTCCCCGACGAGTGCGGGCTGCGGCGACCCGAGCGTGCCGTCCTGCACCCGGTCGGCGACCCGGTCGAACACGGCTGCCTGGGCGTGGTCGAACCCGCCGGCGTCGACGATGCGCCGGACGAAGTCGCGGATCCGGTACTCGGCGAAGAACGCACCCCAGGTGGTCGGTGCGTGCGCGGCGTCGACGAACGGCGTGCGGGAGCGTCCCATCCGGAGCGCAGAGCCCCTCGTCCAGCCGGCGGGCGGTGCGCCCCAGTGGTCGGCGCCGGCGGCATGGGTGTGCGCGAGGGAGCGTCCGAAGCGCTCGGCCTGCGCAGCGGTGGGGGAGCCGTCGGAGATCAGCTCGAGGTCGAGCACGGTCGGGCTCGGCCGGTCCAGCACCCGCGCGATCCTGGTGCCGCCCACGTCCTCGGCCTCGGCGAGCCAGACGAGTCCGGCGGCTTCGGCTGCCGCTTCGCCCGGGGTGGTGAAGGTCTTCACGTGCGTCTCGGCCATCGGTCCATCCTGCCGAGGGGCCGTCGACGTCCGTTCAGCGGGCCGTCAGACCGCGTCGACCAATGCCCTCGCCAGCGGGTGCCACTCGCGCGACGACGGCCCGCTCAGCACCAGGGTCCGCTCGAGTCGCCGGGCCATCGGCACCATCACGAGGTCCGGCGGCAGCATCACCCGGCCGAGCGTCGGCACGATCGAGACGCCCTCGCCCCGTTCGATCATCCCGAACATGGTGCTCATCTCCCGCACGCGGTGGGCGTACCGGAAGGGGCGTCCGTCGAGCTCGTGCAGCTTCTGGATCTGGTACTCGCACCCGCCGCCGCCCGCGACCAGGCCGTCCTCGTGCAGGTCGTCGAGCGTGAGCGCGGGCAGTTCGGCGAGCGGGTGGTCGCGCCGCACGACCGCGGCCATCTCGTCCCGGGCGACGACGACGCCCCCGGCCGGTACCGGCGCGGGGTCGACGAGCACGGCGGCGTCGACCGTGCCGCTCTCGAGCCACTCGGGCATCTCATCGTCGTCGCCCTCGTAGACCTGCACGTCGACGTCGGGCAACGTCACCGCCCACAGCTCGCGGAGCCGCGGCAGCAGGCCCTGGCAGACGGTGGGGACGGCCGCGAGTCGCACGGTGCCGCGCGCTGTTGCGGGCCGGACCACTGCCTCCAGGGCGTCGACCGAAGCGAGCACGCTGCGGGCGTGGGCGAGCAGGCGGTCGCCCAGGGGTGTCGGGACGGCGACCGCGCCGCGCCGGACCACCGGCCCGCCGACCTCGCGCTCGAGCCCGGCGACGGCGTGCGAGACGGCCGACTGGCCGACGCCGAGCACGGAGGCGGCGGACGTGAACGACCCGGCGTCGAGCGTCGCGACGAACGCACGGAGCTGGGGAACCGAGACGGTCATGCATGCTCCTCATGTCGGTATGAATCCCATGCGTTTGCCGCATGGGTGCAGGTGGTTCGACACTAGGCCACGTGAACGCCCTCCTCTACGGTCTCGTCGCCCTCACCTGGGGTTCGAGCTTCCTCTTCGCCAAGATCGGCCTCGACGGACTCGCGCCCCAGCAGGTCGCCACCGTCCGGACCGTCCTGGGCGGCGTGACGCTCGTCGTGCTGTTGCTCGCGACCCGTCGGCGCTGGCCGCGGGAGCCCCGCGTCTGGGCGCACCTGGCGGTCGTCGCGTTCTTCCTGAACGCCCTGCCGTCGTCGCTGATGGCATGGGCCGAGCAGACCGTGCCGTCCGGGCTCGCGAGCATCTACAACGCGACGACCCCGATCATGACGCTGGCGGCGCTCGCCGTGCTCGTGCCCTCCGAGCGGCTGCGGGGCCGGCAGGTGGCCGGGATCGTGGTCGGCATCGTGGGCGTGCTGGTGCTCGTCGGTCCGTGGGACCTGCTCGGCGACCCGGCCGTCCTGGCGAGCGTCCCGGGGCAGGTGGCGTTGCTCGGCATGACCGCGTCCTACGGCGTCGGGCTCGCCTACCTGCGGCGCGTGGCGGTGGGCAGCGCGTACGACCCGGTCACGATCGCGACGGTGCAGCTCACGCTGGCGTCCGGTATGCTCCTGTTGGTCGCGCCCGCCATCGCCACCGGCCCGGTACAGCTGGACGGGAGGATCGTGGCCGCGATGGTCGCGCTCGGTTGCGTCGGCACGGGGCTGGCCTACGCGTGGAACACGCGCCTGGTCCAGGCATGGGGCGCCGGTCGGGCGTCGACGGTCACCTACCTGACGCCGGTCGTCGGCGTGGCGCTCGGCGTGCTCGTGCTCGGTGAGCGCGTGCGGTGGAACGAGCCGGTGGGCGGAATGGTCGTGCTGCTCGGCATCGCGCTGGCCTCGGGCGTGCTCGGCCGGCGGAGTCTGCGTCGCCCGGCACGCCCCGCCCGTACGCTGGCCGGGTGACCTCCGGCCGGGACCCCCACGTGGTGCGACTGCTGTTCGCCTCGTCCCACCCCGGCCCGACGGTCACGGTCACGGTGCTCGCCGCCGTCATCGCCGCGGCCGTCGGACATCCGGTGTGGCTCGTGGTCCTGGTCGCGCTGACGGTGGTCGCCGGGCAACTGTCGATCGGCCTGGCGAACGACTGGATCGACGCCGACCGCGACCGCGCCGTCGGCCGGAGCGACAAGCCCGTCGCCCGCGGACTCATCGCGGTCGAGACGGTCCGCACGGCGGCGTTCGTGACGGCCGGTGCCGCCGCGGCCCTCTCGCTGTTCCTCGGGCCCGTCGCCGCCGTGGCGCACCTCGTGCTCGTCGCCGCCGGGTGGGCCTACGACGCCGGGCTGAAGCGCACCGTGTGGTCGGTCGTGCCGTTCGTCGTCGCGTTCGGGCTGCTGCCCGTGGTCGCGGTGTCCGCCGGCCCCGAGGGCCTGTGGCCGGCGTGGTGGGCGATCGCCACCGGCGCGGTGTTCGGTGTCGCGATCCACTGCACGAACGTCCTGCCCGACCTGGTCGACGACGCCGCCACGGGGGTCCGCGGGTTCCCGCACCGCCTCGGGCTCCGGGGAGCCGGGATCGTCGCGTTCGGGTCGCTCGTGGTCGCGGCCGGCCTGGTGCTCGGCGGACAGGTGCTCGGCGACGATCCGGTCGTCGGTGTCGGGGTCGTGCTCGCCGTGGTCGGGGCGGTCGTCGTGCTGGCGCTCGCCGTGGTGGGGGTCCGGCTGGTGCTGGCGGGGCGGGCGTCGCGGACTCTGTTCCGGCTCGTCATCGCGTCGTCCCTGGTGCTCGTCGTCGAGCTCGGCTTCGCCGGGGCGCGACTCGTCGCCTGACGCGCTCCCGCGTGGCTCGGACCGCGCCGCTCGTCGCCGACGCGAGCCGTCAGGCCCAGCGCATGGCGTAGAGCCGGGCCAGGCCGTGCGCGGTCGGCAGCGACAGGACGGTCCGGAGCAGCGCCTCCCGTCCGATGGTGGAGACGGCACCCAGCGGACGACCGAGCCCCATGTTCGCCTCGGCCTGACGGGCTGCACGTCGGGCGGCTGCCTGGCGGCGCGCGGCGTAGCCGGGCCACGGTCCGGCCACGCCGGTCCGGACCGCCCCGGCGAGCAACGGTGCGAGCTCGGCCGCGTCGAGCCAGCCGAGGTTCATGCCCTGTCCGCCGATCGGGCTGATCTCGTGGGCGGCGTCGCCGACGAGCACGACCCGGCCGACCCCGACGCGGTCGGCCGCGCGGCGCCGTACCCGGAAACCGCTGAGCATCGTGCAGGACGACGGGTCCGGGACGACGCCGGTGCGTGCGGTGACGATCGCGGCCAGTCGTGCCGCCGTCTCCGGGTCGGGTGTCGCGCCGCTCGGGGCGAACGCGAGCGAGTCCGGCACGAGGGCGACGTACCGGCGTCGACCGTGCGGCAGGGGGAAGGACTCGACGACGCCTCCGGGGCCGACGTCCACCAGGGCGGCGGTCCGGGCGTCGGCGCCCTCGGGGTCGGCGAAGTCGCCCATCACGTAGCGGTCGGGGTAGTCGCATCCGGTGGTGCCGATGCCGAGCAGGTCACGGACGACGCTCCTCGCGCCGTCGGCCCCGACGACGAACGCCGCCCGGACGGTGACCGGTTGGCCGTCCGGGCCGGTGCCGACCGCGTCGACGTGGTCACGGTGCCGGGACAGGGCGGTCACCGTCGTCCCGGTGCGCAGCGCTGCAACGTCGGTAGCGGCCAGCCGGTCCCGCAGCAGGGACTCGGTGCGGTGCTGGTCGAGCGTCGCGACGTACGGGTGGGTGTCCGAGGCGCGGTCGAAGGTCAGCGTGCCGAGCGTCCGCCCCCGGCTCCGCGCGAAGCCCGTGCGAACGAGGGTCGCCTCGGCGAGCACCGCGACGTCGAGCCCGATCACGGCGAAGGCGTCGAGGGACGGCGGGTGGATGCCGATGGCGCGCGACCCCTCGGGTGGACCGGGACGACGCTCCCACACCTGCACGGCGATGCCCCGTGCAGCCAACAGCGCGGCGAGGAAGAGGCCGACGGGACCACCGCCGACGACGAGGACGTCGGTGCGCTCCGTGGTCACGGGCCGAGCCTACGGTCGGGCGGCCGAGCCGCGTCCAGCTGCACTGCTCGAGCGCAGCCGGTGCCGGAGCCGCTCGACCGGGACCTCGACCGCGTAGGCGGCACCGATCGACACGAGCAGCACGACGCCGATCAGCCCGACCGTGCCCCACGCTCCGATCGCGAACGTGCCGAGCAGCGCGATGACGAGCGGGTGCCACAGGTAGGCCGAGTACGACACCCGTCGTCCGAACCACGCCACCGGGGTCCAGCTCAGCGCGGTGGCGACGGGCGAGCGCACCGACACCAGCCCACCGATGAGCACCGCCGAGATCAACCCCGTGACCGGCAGGACGACACCGAACGTCCAGGCGTGCTGCGTCCAGTCGTCGTCGATCCAGAGCAGCACACCCACCAGGAGACCGAGTCCGAGCCAGGTCGCGACGTGTCCGGCGATCCCGGCTGCCCGGACGCGCACCCGTTCGTCGTCGAGCAGCAGCGCCAGCGCGCACCCGATCGCGAGCGGCACGACGCCGAGCACCGGCGAGAAGTACACGTCGGGGGTGGCACCGCCGCTCGGGGTCCGGTAGCTCGCCCACGACGCCGCCGACGCTCCGACCACCAGGACCCCGAGGCCCGTCACCAGCCAGCGCCGTCGGGTCCGCAGCGCCGCGAGCAGCACGAGCACGGGTGGCCAGACCAGGTAGAACTGCTCCTCCATGGACAGGCTCCACGTGTGCGCGAACACGCCCTGCGTGGTGTCCCAGAACGCGCGGAAGAGGTTGCCGGTGTAGGTCAGGGCGATGATCCCGGCCTCGCCGGCCGAGAACGACGCGCCCTTGTAGTCGCCGACCCAGTTCCACAGCAGCAGACCGACCGCGACGAACACGAGCAGCGCGGGGTAGAGCCGGAGCAGGCGCTTGCGCCAGAACGAACCCAGCCGGACACGACCGGTGCGGCGGCGCTCACCGAGCAGCAGCGTGGTGATCAGGAAGCCGGACAGCACGAAGAACACCGTCACCCCGATGAACCCGCCCTCGAACTGCGGGACGTGCAGGTGGTACAGGACGACGGCGAGGATCGCGATCGTCCGGAGTCCGTCGAGGGCGGGTGTACGGCGGGTCAGCGGGGGTGGTGGCGTCCGGCCCGTCGGGTCGCCCTCGATCCGGCCCCGCGCGGTCGTCCCGTTGCCGGGCGCGGTCGTCGCGTGGCCGGGCGCGGTCGTCGTGCGGATCCGCTCGGGCGAGAGCACGTCGGTCGTCACGGGCACCTCCTGCGCGATCGGGAGGTCACGGCAGCGGGACGCGCCGTGACCGGATCGTCACATGATGCGCGCGGGAGGTAAGAGCCGACTCAACGCCCGGGGTGCACCAGCGTCGCCAGGGCATCGAGTCGTTCGTGCACGATCGCAGCGAACGGGCGCTCCTCACCGGCGGCGATCCACTGTGCGAAGGACAGGTGGAACACCGTCACGGCGGTCTCGGCGGCCATCGTCGCCGCTGGTTCGGGGACGCCGCGCTCGCGCATGACCTCGCCCAGGCGTGCCTTCAGGGTGGCGAGTTTGCCGAGCTCCCGTTCGCCGAGCGCTGCGTTGGCGTCGATGATCTCCTGCCGGGCCCGTGACCACGACCGGCGGTCCTCGGGGAAGAACGCGCCGGCGGCGTCGAGGGCGCGGCCGACCAGGTCGAACGGTGCCGCGTCGTCCGGGGCGGCCGTGATCGGGTCGACGAACATCGCGAGGAAGTCGTCCTGCCCGGCGAACAGGACCTCGCGCTTGTCGGCGAAGTGCCGGAAGAACGTGCGCTCGGTGACCTCGGCCTCGGCAGCGATCTGCGCGACCGTGGTGCCGTCGTACCCCTCGGACGCGAAGAGCTGCAGCGCGACCGCCTGCAGTCGTTCACGCGTTCCGGGTTGCCATCGAGCCATGCGCAGAGTCTACTGATGACAGCGGCTGACATCGAGTGCTACGGTGATGTCAGTTCATGACATCACCGCCGTGGACGCCTGCGAAAGGACCACTCATGCACGTGTTCGTCACCGGGGCCTCCGGCTGGATCGGCTCCCACACCGTCGACGATCTGCTCGCCGCCGGACACACCGTCACCGGGCTCGCCCGCTCCGACGCCTCGGCCGCAGCGCTCGAGGCGAAGGGCGTCAGCGTCGTCCGGGGCGACCTCGACGACCTGGACGCCATCCGCCGCGGGGCCGCCGGGGCCGAGGGCGTCCTGCACCTCGCCAACAAGCACGACTGGGCGAACGCCGCCGCCACGAACGCCAGCGAGCGGGCCGCCGTCGAGACCATCGGTGCAGCGCTCGTCGGCACCGACCGTCCGTTCGTCCTCGCGTCGGGCGTCGCCGGGCTCGCCCAGGGCCGCCCCTCGACCGAAGCGGACGCCAACCCGTTCGTCGGCCCGGACAGCATGCGCGGCGGCAGCGAGAACCGTGGCTTCGACTTCGTCGACCAGGGCGTGCGCACGATCGCGGCCCGGTTCGCGCCCACCACCCACGGCACCGGTGACCACGGCTTCGTCGCCGCGATCGTCGGCGCAGCCCGGCAGCGTGGCGTCTCCGGCTACGTCGGCGACGGGACCAACAGCTGGTCCGCCGTGCACGTCACCGACGCCGCCCGGCTGGTCCGCCTCGGTCTGGAGCAGGCCCCCGCCGGCACGCGGTTGCACGCCGTCGCCGAGACCGCGATCACGACCCGGGCGATCGCCGAGGCCATCGGCGAGGTCCTCGGGCTGCCGGTGACCTCGATCGACCCGGCGGACGCGGACGCGCACTTCGGGTTCATCGGCCGGTTCTTCGGCATGGAGATGTCCGCCACCTCCGAGGCCACCCGCGAGCTCCTCGGGTGGCAGCCGACCGGCCCCGGCCTGCTCGAGGACATCGCCGCCGGCGCCTACTCCGGCGTGCGGGTCGCGTAGGCGGCTGGTTCCCGCCCGACTCCGAACGACATGGTCGATGTCGCACGACGTCGACCATGTCGTTCCGGGTCGGCGCCGGCTACTCGGACTTCTGCATCTGCCACGGCTCCGGCTCGCGGTCGCCGTTCGGGCGCACGGGCCGGACGTCGCCGACGATCGGGATGGCACGCTTCCGCATGAACCACAGGTAGCGGACGAAGAAGTGCGACAGCGTCGACAGCCGGTTGCCGTTGCCGAGCAGCGACGCGATGTGCACCGCCACCCACGCCAGCCACGCGACCGGCCCGACGAGCGTGATGCCACCCCGCAGCTGCGCGACCGCGGCGTTCGTGCCGATGGTCGCCATCGTGCCCTTGTCGAAGTACTTGAAGTGCTCGGTGGGCTTGCCCTCGAGCAGACGCTTGATCTGCTTCGCGACGTGTCGTCCACCCTGCAGCGCCGGCTGGGCCAGCTGGGCGAGGGCCTCGGACTGCGCCGCGATGTCGCCGGCCGAGAAGATCCGCTCGGCGCCGTTGACGCGCAGGTCGTCGCCGACCTGGATGCGTCCGCCGCTGGTCTGCGGCAGGCCCCAGCCGGAGACCTCCTTGTGGGCGGCGACGCCGGTGGCCCAGATGACCTGCGAGGCGGGGATGAACTCGCCGTCGGCCGTCATCACGCCGTCGGTCTTGACCTCGGAGACGCCGGTGTTCAGCCGGAGGACGACGCCGCGCTTCCGCAGCACCTTGGCCGCGTACCGGCGCAGGCGGGGTGCGAACGGCTTGAGGAGCTCGCCGCTGCGGTGCACGAGGGTGATCGTGATGGCACCCTTGTCGAGTTCGGGGTACGCCCCCTCGAGTGCCTGGTCGCGGAGCTCCGCGAGCGCACCGGCCATCTCGACGCCGGTCGCGCCGCCGCCGACGATGACGATCTTGATCTCGTCGGGACCCTGGTTCGCGGCAGCTTCTTCCAGCCGGGTGAACAGCTCGTCGCGGATCCGCAGGGCCTGCGAGCGGGAGTACATCGAGTACGCGTACTCGTAGGCACCCGGGGTGCCGAAGTAGCTCGTGTTCACGCCGTTCGCGAGGACGAGGTAGTCGTAGTGCAGGTGCTCGCCGTCGGACATCTCGGCCACGCGTTCGTCGGTCCGGATGCCGGTGAGCAGGCCGTGCCGGAACTCGGCGTTGTCCTGCTTGGCGCGCAGGCTACGGAGGAAGTACGTCACGTCGCCGGCGTTCAGCCCGCCCGTCGCCACCTGGTACATGAGGGGCTGGAACATGTTGTAGACGTGGCGGTCGACGAGCGTCACCCGGACGGGAGCGTCCGCCAGCTCGCGCATGGCAGCGACACCGGCGAATCCACCGCCGACGATGACGACGTGCGGGCGGGTGTCCTGGGGCATGCTGATCCGGCTTTCTTCGGTTCGTGAGGTGGTCACCCACGAGGGTACGCGCGCTGTGGACCGCTCCCGTCCACTGCCGACCGGGAGGCCCGGGTCGGCTCCGTCAGGCGTCGAGCCGTGCGTAGGTGCTCACGACGTTCCCCTTGCTCGTCACGGTGCTGTCGACCAGCCGTAGACGCGTGGCCGGGTCGGTCGGCTCGAAGAGCTTCCGGCCGGAGCCGGCGATCGCCGGGTGCACCATCAGTTGCAGCTCGTCCAGGAGCCCCGCGAACAGCAGGTGCCGGACGACGCTCACGCTGCCGCACACCGCGATGTCGGCCCCGTCGCGCTCCTTGAGCTCGCGGACGAAGGTGTCGAGGTCGCCCGGGATCCTGGTGGTGTTCTGCCACGTCAGGTCGTCGCGGAGCGTCGTGGAGGCCACGTACTTCTCGATCGGGTTGATCCACTGTCCGAACGGGTCGTCGGGGTGCGCCGGCCACCACTCGGACCACTCGAGGTAGCTGTTCCTTCCGAGCAGGACGGTGTCGGTGCGGGCCATGAACGCGCCCATCCCGGCCCCGAGCTCGTCGTCGAAGCTGTCGTACTGGAACTCGTACGGGTCCTGCACGACGCCGTCGACCGACGTGAACAGCCCTGCGGTGACCTTGCGCATGGCCGGAGCGTACTGCGGATCAGCTGCCGGTGCCGCTGTCGCTGCTGCCGTCCGTGCCGCTGCCGGATCCGTACCCGGGGAGCTGCCCGGTGCCGTTGCCCGGGAACTGGTTCGTGCCGCCGTTGGTCCCGCCGTTCGTGCCGGGCACCTGGGTGGTCGACTGGGACTGGTTCCCACCGATCGCGTGCCCGATGGCGAAGCCGATGCCACCGCCGACGAGCAGTGCTGCGAGTCCGACGATCGCAGCCAGGACGGGCCAGAACCACGGCGGCTTCGGTGCGCTCTTCCGGTTCGTCGGGGCCGAGGCGCCGTACCACGGGGTGGTGCCGTTCGGGTCGCCGGCGTTCCACGATCCGGCGTCGGAGCGGTAGGGCTGCTGGGCGTACTGGTTCGGTGCGGGTGCCGGCGCGTCGAGGGTGGCGGTCGAGGTCGGCGTCGGGGCCGACCCCCAGCCGGCCGGTGCCGCTGCCGAGGGCGTGCGGGCGGCGTCGCCCGGCTCGTGGCCGTTCAGGGGAGTGGTGTCGCTCATGGGAGGCAGTGCACACCGCGTGCCTATGCGTGGCCGATGACGACGCTGATCCAGTGCTGCGAACCGCCGCGTAGCCTCGGTTCGTGCGCGCCAAGGTGGAGACGATCCGGATCGACGGCCTGCCGGTGCGCCTGCACACCGCGGCGTCCGCCGGACGTGTGCGCAGCGACGTCGCCCCCACCGTGGTGCTCGTCCACGGCATCGGGATGTCCCACCGCTCGTTCGCCCGGTCACAGTGTGCGCTCGCCACGACCCACCGCACCGTCAGCGTCGACCTGCCCGGCTTCGGTGGGCTGCCCGGCGCCGGCCGGACCCTGTCGATGGCCGAGCTCGGCGACCTGGTCGTGAGCGCCGTCCGGGCGCGGGGAGCCGACGACCTCGTGCTCGTCGGACAGTCGATGGGTGCGCAGGTCGTGACGGAGGCAGCCCGGCAGCACCCCGGGGTCGTCGGCTCCGTCGTCCTGGTCAGCCCGGTGATCCCGGTGGAGCGGCGGTCCCTGCCGCTGGTGGCATCCGACCTGTTCCGCGACGGAGCGGGTGAGGGGTTCCGGATGAACGGCGTGCTCGTCACCGACTACGTGCGGAGCGTCCGGCAGTACGTCCGTGAGCTGCGCCCGATGCTCCGCTACCGGCTGGAGGAGACGATCGCCGAGGTGCGCCGACCCGTCCTCGTCGTGCGGGGCACCGACGACCCGATCGTGCGCCGTGACTGGGCCGTCGGCGTGGCAGCCCGTGCACCGCGAGGATCGTTCGTCGAACTGCCGGGGCCGCACCACGTGCAGGAGCGGCAACCCGTCGCGTTCGCCCGACTCGTCGGCGAGTTCCGACGCTCGCACGCTGCGCAGGACATCCGATGACCGAGCCGACCGCTTCGGCGACGGGACCGGCGCGCACGGGCCGGCCCGTGCCTCCCGGCATCCCGCTGCTGCGACGCGCGAGGTGGGCCGCACTCGACTGGTGGTACGCGATCTCGTGGCAGGTGCGGAGCCTCGGGCCCACCACCGCTGACGACTACCGGAGCGGCGACGGCCAGCCCGTCGTCGTGATCCCCGGCGTCTACGAGACCTGGCACTTCATGCGGCCGCTCATGGACGCCCTGCACGACCGCGGGCACCCGGTGCACGTGCTGCCGGTGCTGCGGCACAACCTGCGGCCGGTGCCGGACTCGGCGCGCGACGTGTTCGCGTACCTCGAGGAGCACGACCTGCGGAACGTGCTCGTGCTCGCGCACAGCAAGGGCGGACTCATCGGGAAGTACGCGATGACCCAGCTCGACGACCACGGCCGCATCGACCGCATCGACCGCATCGACCGCATGGTCGCCGTGTCCACGCCCTTCGCCGGGTCGGGCTACGCGCGGCTCGCTCCGGTGCGGCACCTGCGGGTGTTCCGGGCGGCCGACCCCGTGCTCGCCGGACTGGCGCGGGAGCTCGACGCGAACGCCCGCATCACCTCGGTCTACGGGGTCTTCGACACGCTCATCCCCGAGGGCAGTGAACTGTCCGGAGCGACGAACGTGCGGCTGCCGGTGGGCGGGCACTTCCGGATCCTCGGTGACGTCCGCACGCGCGACGCGGTGCTGGCGGCCGCCGACCCAGCCTGAAGCGCGCCCGTCCCCGCGCCCGTCCCGTCCCCGAGGTTCCGAGATCTCGGCATGTCGGCGCTCGACTCGCCGCAGTTCGGAACCTCGGCGATGATCACCCGGCGAGTCGTGGAACCTCGGGGCGCGGCCAGACTGCCTCAGGCCCCGGGCAGGAACAGGCAGAACGGGTGCCCGTCGGGGTCGAGCAGCACCCGGACGTCGTCCTGCGGTTGGAACGCGGCCGGTGTGGCACCGAGCTCTTCGGCGCGGGCGACGGCTGCCGGCAGGTCCTCCACCTGGAAGTCGAGGTGCAGCTGCATGCCGGGGGCATCGGCGGTACCGGGCCAGGTCGGCGCGACGTACTCGGGCTCGTACTGCACGGACAGGCCGGGGCCCTCGGCGGGGCGGATGCGGGCCCAGGTCGGGTCGTCCTCGTACACGGTCCACCCGGTCAGGGCGCCGTAGAACCGGGCGAGGGCGATCGGCTCCGGGGACTGCAGGACGGTCGCGGCGAGCGTCGGCATCGAGGCGTCTTCGCTGGTCATGCCGCGGAGCGTACGCCGATCAGCGATCAGCGATCAGCGATCAGCGATCAGCGACGCTCGCGCGCTCGACGATGCGGTGCGGCACGACCACGGTCTCGGGCGGCAGACTCCGGTCCTCGATCCGTCGGGTCAGCAGGTCGAGTGCTGCCGTCGCGAACGCCCGCCGGTCGAACGACACCGTGCTGAGCGCGGGGATCGCGTACGCCGCACCGTCGATGTCGTCGAACCCGATGACGCTGACGTCCTCGGGGACGCGGACGCCTCGGGCGGCCAGGACGTGCAGCACGCCGAGGGCGATCGAGTCCGTGAAGGCGAACACGGCGTCGGGCAGGGGGCGCTCGTCGAGCCAGGCCGCGAACGCCGTCGCCGCCGCGCTCGTCGTCCAGGACGGCAGCGGCACCCGCAGCGCCGGGTCCGGTTCGATCCCGGCGGCGGCGAGCGCGGCGAGGTACCCGCGCTCCCGCAGCTCGCTGGTGGCGGTGGGCTCGGACGCCCGGGCGGCACCCACGACCGCGATCCGGCGGTGGCCCCGGGACACCAGGTAGGCGGTGACCTGCTCGGCGGCGGCCCGGCTGTCGACGTGCACCTGGTCGACGTGCTCGGGTTCGACCTCGCCGATCACGACGGTCGGCGGCAGCCCCTCGGTCGAGGCCAGGACGCTCGCGCTGAGCGACACCGGGTTGAGCACGAGGCCGTCGACGAGGTGGGCGCGGGCTCGTGAGACGAGCTCGCGCTCGCGGGCCGGGTCGTTGCCGGTCTGGTCGAGCTGGACGACCCATCCGCGCTCGCGGGCGAGTTCGACGAACCACTGCGCGAGTTCGGCCGAGTAGGCGCTGCCCATCTCGGGCAGGGTCAGGGCGATCGCACCGGAGCGGCCGTTCCGCAGCCCGCGGGCGGACAGGTTCGGCACGTAGTCGAGTTCGGCGACGGCCCGCTCGACGCGCTCGCGGGTCTCCGGGCGCACCACCACGCCGCCGTTGATGACGTTGGAGACGGTCTTCGGCGACACCCCGGCGAGGGTGGCCACGTCCCGCACGGTTGCGCGCATCGGGACGAGCGTAGCGCGGTCGGTCTCCGGTGGAGTCGTCCTGTGGGGCTGCGGGTGTGCGCTCACTGGAGCGTTACAACGATGGAAACGTTTGGCAACGAATTGCCACCGCGTCCCCCGGCGCGCCAGGGTCACTGCAGGAATCCAACGGAGGAGGCCACCGAGTGACGAAGCTCGACGTCCGCGCGACGACCACTGCGCACACTGCACCGCCGCCGCATCCCGGACTCCGACGGCGCACGACGTGGCAACGGATCCGCCGCGACCGGGTGCTGCTGCTGATGGGCCTGCCGGGAGTCGCCCTGCTGCTCGGGTTCCACTACCTTCCGCTGCTCGGCAACCTCATCGCGTTCCAGGAGTACCTGCCCTTCGTCCCGCTCGGCCGGAGCCCGTGGGTCGGAGTCGAGAACTTCGCAGTGATCTTCGACGGGGACCCGGAGTTCCTCGGCGCGCTCCGGAACACCCTCGTGATCACCCTCGTGCAGGTCGTGTTCGTGTTCCCCGCGCCGATCATCCTGGCGCTCATGCTCAACTCGCTGCTGTCCGAGCGGATCAAGGGCGTCGTGCAGTCGATCCTGTACCTGCCGCACTTCCTGTCGTGGGTGATCGTCGTCGCCGTGTTCCAGCAGATCCTCGGCGGCTCCGGGCTCGTGAACAACGCGATCCGCGCCGCGGGCGGTGACGCGATCGACTTCCTCGGCAACCCCGACGGGTTCATCGCCCTGCTCACCAGCCAGGTGATCTGGAAGGACACCGGCTGGGCGACGATCCTGTTCCTCGCCGTGCTCAGCTCGATCGACGCCAGCCTGTACGAGGCGGCGAAGATGGACGGCGCCTCGCGCTGGCGGCAGCTGTGGCACGTCACGCTGCCGGGCATGCGCGGCATCATCATCCTGCTGCTCATCCTGCGCCTCGGCGACTCGCTCACCGTCGGGTTCGAGCAGATCCTCCTGCAGCAGGCCGCGGTCGGTCGAGCGGCCAGTGAGGTCCTCGACACCTACGTCTACAACAACGGCGTGCTCGGCGGGCAGTGGGGTGTCGCCGCGGCCGTCGGGCTCGTCAAGGGCGTCGTCGGCGTGCTGCTCGTCCTCGGCGCCAACAAGCTCGCGCACGTCTTCGGCGAAGCGGGCGTCTACCAGAAGGAGTCGCGATGAGCGCCACCCGGAGCGTGACCGTGCCCGCGGGGACCACCCGGAAGCACCGCCCGCTGGACGCCCCGCCGCTGCCCGGTCGGCTGCTGACCGGGTTCGTCCTGCTCGTGATCTGCTTGGTCGTCCTGCTGCCGTTCCTCGGCATCGTCTCGACGAGCGTCGCGCCGTCCAGCCAGGTCAACGGTGCCGGGGGCTTCGTGATGTGGCCCACCGGGCTCGACTTCAGTGCCTACGAGAGCATCTTCGCCGGCGGCGTCGTCACCCGGGCACTGCTCGTCAGCGTCGGCATCACCACGGTCGGCACCCTGATCAGCTTGTTCGTCACCGCGATGCTCGCGTACGCGCTGAGCCGGCCGGGATCCTACGGACACGGTGTGGTCCTGAGCCTCGTGCTCGTCAGCCTGTTGTTCGCGCCGGGGCTCATCCCGAACTACCTCGTGGTGAAGCAGTTCGGCCTGCTCGACTCCTACTGGGCGCTCATCCTGCCGACGGCGCTGAGCGCGTTCAACGTGATCGTGATGCGCTCGTTCTTCATGGCGATCCCGCGCGAGCTCATCGAGAGCGCCCGCATCGACGGCGCCGGTGACTTCGGCGTCTTCCTGCGGATCGTGCTCCCGCTGTCGAAGGCGGTGCTCGCCGTCATCGGGCTGTTCTACGCGGTCGGTTACTGGAACGCCTTCTTCAACGCCCTGCTGTACATCAACGACACGGCGAAGTGGCCCCTCCAGCTGGTGCTCCGCACCTACGTGATCAACAACGCGCAGCTCGGCGGCGCCGACCTCGGCACGAGCTCCGACGCGCTGCCCCCGCAGGCGTCGATCCAGATGGCGATCCTCGTCGTCTCGATCGTCCCCATCCTCATCCTCTACCCGTTCCTGCAGCGGCACTTCGCCAAGGGTGTCCTGACCGGCGCCGTGAAGGGCTGACGCCATGACGACCAACGCACCACGGGGCATCAGCCGCCGCGGCCTGATCGCCGGCGGTCTCGGGATCGCGGCCACGGGCCTCCTGGCCGGTTGTGACACCGTCACCCGTTCCACCGACGTGAAGGCGATCAACCGGGCCGTCACGCTGCCGGACTACGTGCCGTGGGCCGGCGGGCCGGACCCGGTGCTGCCGAAGACCAGCGCGCTCATGCCGTCCGCGTTCCGACGGATCCCGGCGGACCTGGTGCCGACCGACCGCGTGCCCGGCGACGGGTCGACGCTGCACGGCAGCGTCCCGACGAACTCGCCCGTCCCGCCGTCGAAGGGCAGCAACCCGTACTGGCAGGGCCTCGACGAGCGGATGGGCGTCGACCTCGACCTGACCATCACGCCGAACGCCGACTGGGGCAACAAGTTCGCCACACAGGTCGCGGGCGACACCCTCGGCGACGTGTTCACGGTGTTCGGCACGTTCTCGTACCTGCCGCAGTTCCTCGAAGCCAAGGCGGCGAACCTCACCGAGATCCTCTCCGGCAGCGGCGTCCGGGACTACCCGTACCTCGCCAACCTGCCCACAGCGTCCTGGCGCGGGACCGTGTTCTCGGGCGGCATCTACGGCGTGCCCGTCCCCCGCGGGCCGCTCACCACCGGCGTGCTGCACCGACGGCAGGACCTCTTCGAGCAGCTCGGCGTCGACCCGTCGTTCCGCGACCTCGGCGAGTTCGAGGCGCTCTGCCGCGAGGTCTCCGACCCGCAGCGCAACCGCTGGGCCCTGGGCTCCGTGCCGACCAACATCCTGGCGTCGATGTTCGGTGTGCCCAACCAGTGGGATGAACAGGATGGCCGCCTGACCCACATGTACGAGGTCGACGCGTACCAGGACATGCTCGAGGCATCGAGGAAGCTCTTGGCCGACGGCCTCGTCCACCCCGACAGCGTCACCGCCTACAACGGCAAGGTGTGGTTCGTGCAGGGCTCGGCGCTGATGCTCCAGGACAGCTACAGCGCGATCCCCGGGCTGCTGCAGCAGGCCGAGCCGGGCAGCGGGTTCCGCATGACCATGGCCCCGTTCGTCGGACCGGGCGGCGCGAAGCCGAAGCCGTGGCTCGGGGACCCGAACAACGCGATCACCGCGCTCGCGGCCGGATCGGAGGACCGCATCCGCATGTTGCTGGGGGTACTGAACTGGTGTGCGTCGCCGTTCGGGACCGAGGCCTGGATGTACCGGAAGTTCGGCATCGAGGGACGGGACTTCGACTTCCGCGACGGCGCCCCGGTCCTCACGAAGACGGGCAACAGCGAGACCGCACTCGGCGAGTTCCCGTTGCAGTACTTCACGGAGTGCCCGCTGCCGCTCTTCTACTCGGGTGCCCCGGAGATGACGGACGTCGTCTACGAGTCGCTGTCCACGTGGTTGGACGACGGGATCACGAACCCCACGTACGGGTTGTACTCGCCGACGAACTCCACCAAGGGCCCGGCCATCGGGACCTCCGCCACGAGCGCGATCAACGACGTGCTGCTGGGCCGAGCGCCGGTGTCGGGGTGGACGGGCGTCGTGCGCGACTGGCGTCGCCGGGGCGGCGACGCGATGCGGCGTGAGTTCGAGCAAGCCCTGGAGGCACGCGCCGGCGCGTGACGGACGTGGGACCGCCCTGGACAGGGCGAGGACGGACTGGAGGCCCGTGGCGGGCTCCGCCACGGGCCTCCAGTCCGTCAGCGTGGCCCGGCCACCCCGACCGCGTCGGTTGGCAGCGCGGGTCGGACCGTCACGCCAGCCACGACGGGTCGGCGAGCAGGTCCTCGAGCTCCTGGACCAACCGCGAGGTGTGGAAACCGTCGGCCGCCGCGTGGTTGATCTGCAGCGCCATCGGCATCACCGTGCGGGCACCCTCGATCCGGTAGCGGCCGAGCGTGATGATCGGCAACAGGTGGTCGTACCCGTCGCGGACGTGCAGCGCGAACCCCGTGAACGACGTGCGGGGGAAGGTGGAGACGTCGAACACGTTCCGGGGCCGGTCGTCCTGCGGGAACATCCGGACGTCGTCCCGGTACCGATCCATCGTCTCGACCGCGGCGGCGTGGAACCGGCCGGGGTCCTCGTCGTAGGGCACCACCAAGGCCGAGAAGGTCTCCGTGTCCGGGTGGAACACCGTGAACATCGGGTGCACGACGTCCCAGACGCCAGGGGAGCCGTCGTCGAGCAGCTGCATCCGGAACTCGGCGTGACGGTTGACCACGGTCGCGATCGCCCAGATCTGGGACGCGTAGGTCTTCGCCGCCCTCGTGCGGACCGCCGCGACGAACGCGGTCACGTCGACGTCGACGGTCACCTCGTAGGAGCACTGCACACGCTGCCGGTAGTGCTCGAAGTGCTCGCGGCGGGGCCAGGTGTCCAGGTCGATCGGTCGGAGCTCCGTCATGGCACCAGTCTGGTCGCGAGTGCGGCGTCGAGTGCTGCCCGCTCGCCGTCGATCGTCAGCGCGACCTCGTCGAGCGCCCGTCGCTTCCACAAGAGGAGCAGCACGTCCTCCGCCCGACCGGTGACGATGACGGCGGCGCCGCCACCGTCCGCACCGTCGAGCGTGGCCTCGCCGGGTGCGTCGGAGAATGCGAACACGACGGTCCGCGCCAGCGCCGCGATGCGGCCGAGCCGCACCTGACGCGGGTACAGGTCGCCGATGACCTCACGAACGCCGTCGGTCGCCAGCTCGACCGGGAGGCCCGGCTCGACTCCCAGCGCCCGCTGCGCGTCCCACAGGTGGATCGCGGTCTCGTGCGCCTGGCGACGTGCCCAGGTCGCGGCCGTGTCCGGCGGGTAGATCGCCGAGCACGGGGTGTCCGAGGAGCGTGCCCGGAGCGCCGCGACGAGTTCGTCGGCTCCCGTGCGGAAGCGGTCCGCGAGGTCGTCGTGCGCGAGCGGTGCGGGCTCCGAACCGGTCAGCTGCCCGAGCGCCCATCGGTGCACGTCGGCCAGGTGGGTCCCGAGGTCCTGGACGGACCAACCAGGGCACGACGGCACCGGTGCCGCGCGGTCGCCGGACCGCAGGACGTCGTCGAACCGTTGCGCTGCTCCGGCGAGGGCGGTGAGGTGGGTGTCGTACGTCGACATGGAGCCAGCATGGTCACGGGGTGCTCCGTAGGGTGGAGCCATGCCGACGCTCGAACGGGTTCCCGCCCTGACCGCCCCGGAACTGCTGGCCGCACCCGTCGCCGCAGCGCTCGCCGCGTTGCCCGCCGATGTCGCCGCACGGATCGAGGCAGCTCCGATCGACCCTGACCTGGCAGACACCGCCGCGTTCTCGGAGGCCTACGGCTTCCCGCTCGACGGCGGGGCGAACTGCATCGTCGTCGCGGGCAAGCGCGGTGAGGACGTCCGGGTGGCAGCGTGCGTTGTGCTCGCCCACACCCGCCTCGACGTGAACCGTGTCGTCCGGAAGCTGCTCGACGTACGGAAGGCGAGCTTCGCGCCGATGGACCAGGCCGTGGAGCTGACGGGCATGGAGTACGGCGGGATCACCCCGATCGGGCTGCCCTCCGCGTGGCCGGTGTACGTCGATTCCCGCGTGCTCGATGCCCCGGACGCCGTGATCGGTGCCGGACGCCGCGGTGCGAAGGTGTTCCTGCCCGGCTCCGTCCTCGGAGCGCTGCCGGGTGTGCAGGTCGTCGAGGGCCTGGCGACCGAAGGCTGATCAGTCGTTCGGTCGGATGAGGCAGAACGGGTGGCCCGCCGGGTCGAGGTAGACGCGGAACGTGTCGGTCGCCGATCCTGTGGCGGTCGCACCGATCGCCAGGACCGCTGCCTCGCCGTCGTCGAGGTCCTCGACCTTCACGTCGAGGTGGCTCTGCTGCGGGACGAGCTGGCCGGGCCACTCCGGTGCGCGGTAGTCCTCGACCTGCTGGAACGCCAGGAGCGGACGCTGGTCGGTGAAGGGCAGCGCGACCTCGGCCCAGTCCTCGTCGAAGCCGACGATCTCGCCGCCGAGCAGCTCCGCGTAGAAGCGCGCCAGGCCGCGAGGGTCTGCGCAGTCCAGGACGACCATGTCGAGTGTGCCGATCATGGCCGTCACGGTAGACCGATCAGCGCGCCGCGGTCAGGGCCTTCGTGATCCGCTGCAACGACACCGTCTCGGCGGTGCCGAGTTCCTGCGCGAACAGGCTGAGTCGGAACTCCTCGAGCATCCACCGTGCGTGCACGAGCTCAGGATGCGAACCGACTGCGGGCGGGAACGCACCGCCCGCGTCGACGTAGCGGTCGGTGGCGACGGTGACCTCGCGCATCCACGTGGCGTCACGCCCCGGGTTCTGCAGCAGCTTCTGCACGCGTGCCTCGATGCCCTGCAGGTACACCCGGATGCGCCGGAGCCGGTCGGTGCCGGCGGCGGAGACGAACCCCGGGTACACGAGTCGCTCCGTCTGCTGCCGCATGTCCGTCAGCGCACCGAGCAGGGACATCGAGTTCGCCTGCTTGAGTGCTCGTTCGGCGGACCGCTGGGCGAGGAGCACGGCGGCGAGCTCGGACACGGCCGTGAACATCGTGTCGACGACGGTCGCGGAGACGGCGTCGCGAACCGCCCCGAAGTCGGCCTTCGTGAACACGAGACCGTCCGGGTGGGAGCGACGGATCACCGCGTCGACGACGGCTGCGAGCACGTCGTCGAACAACGCGTTCGTCGACGCGTACGGGCTCGCAGCGAGTGCGAGCTTCTCCTGCGCGGTCAGATGCGACTGGATGTACGACACCGGCGACGGCACCGCGAGCATCACCAGGCGACGGACCCCGGCGGGCATGCGCACCTGCCGGTCGGACGGCGTCGCGAGCAACTGCACCCCGACGGTCGCCTTCGGACCGGAGCCCTCTTCCACCAGGGACGGGTACGCGCGGATGACGCCGCCGGCCTGCTCGGTGTCGAGGGTCTGCGGCAGGTCCTGGGCCGGCCAGGTCGTCAGGCCGGACTGTTCCACCCCGGCTCCGCCACCGGCGGCGGCGACGCGAGCCGCGCCTCCGGGGCGTCCCGCACCCCGCACCGTGGCCGAGGCGACGCTCTGCTGGGTGCGGTCCTTGAGCTTGGTCTGCAGGGCCGACAGGTCCTTGCCGGCCTCGACCCGCCGACCACGTTCGTCGACGACGGCCCAGGTCGGCAGCAGGTGCGACGGCACGCGGGACAGGTCGAAGTCGGACTCCGACACCGGCACGTACGTCATCCGCTGGATCGCCTTGGCCAGGGTCGCTCGGAACGACTCCGTCGGCTCGGTCGGGGCGTCGTCGGGCAGTTCGGCGACGATCTTCTCGGCCCAGTCGGCTGCAGGCACGACGTTCTTGCGGATCTGCTTCGGCAACGACTTGATGAGGGCGGTCACGAGCTCCTTGCGCAGGCCGCGGACCTGCCAGTCGAAGCCCTCTTCGCGCATGCGGGGGAGCAGCGCGAGCGGCACCTGCACGCTGACGCCGTCGTCCTGCGCGCCCGGCTCGAAGCGGTACTGGATCGCGAGCCGCTGGTCGCCACTCCGCCACTGGGTCGGGTACTCGACGTCGTCCTCCGCCGCCTCGGCAGCGGATTCGTCGAGGAGGTCCGCCCTGCGCATGGTGAGCAGGTCCGGTTGGTCGCGGCGCGTCGTCCGCCACCACCCCTCGAAGTCGCGGGTCGTCGCGATGTCCGCCGGGACGCGCGCGTCGTAGAACTCGTAGACGTTCTCGTCGTCGAGCAGGATGTCACGCCGGCGGGTGCGCTCCTCGAGCTGCTCGAGTTCCTTGCGGAGCTTCCGGTTCGCACGGTCGAACGCCTGCTGCGACTCCCACTCGCCCTCGACCAGGGCGTGGCGGATGAAGAGCTCGCGCGAGTGCTCCGGGTCGATCCGGGCGTACTGCACGCGCCGGCGCTGCACGATCGGGACGCCGAACAGCGTCACGCGCTCGTACGCGACGACCGCGCCCTGCTTCTTCTCCCAGTGCGGTTCGCCGTAGGTGCGCTTCAGCAGGTCACCGGCGAGGGGCTCGACCCACGCGGGGTCGATCCGGCCGACGGTCCGTGCGAACAGCCGGCTGGTCTCGACGAGTTCGGCCGCCATCACCGCATCGGGCTGCTTCTTCGCGAGCACACTGCCCGGGAACACCACGAACCGGGTGTTCCGCGAGCCGAGGTAGTCACGCTTCTCGCGGTCGCGCAGCCCGATCTGGCTGAGCAGTCCGGCGAGCAGGGAACGGTGCACCGCGTCGCCGTCGTCGGAGCGGGACTGCCCGACCCGGACGTCGACCTGCTTCGCGGCGCGGGAGAGCTGGCGGTACAGGTCTTGCCACTCGCGGATGCGCAGGTAGTTGAGGAACTCGGCCTTGCAGAGCCGGCGGAACGCGCTCGACGACAGCTCGTCCTGCTTGTCCTCGAGGTAGTTCCACAGCGCGAGCAGGGTGAGGAAGTCGCTCGTCGGGTCGGCGAAGCGAGCGTGCATCTGGTCGGCGTGGGCGCGCTTCTCGAGCGGGCGTTCGCGGGGGTCCTGGATGCTCAGGGCGCTGACGACGGCGACGACCTCGCGACCGACGCCCTGCCGCCCGGCCTCGAGCACCATCCGGCCGAGCCGCGGGTCGATGGGCAGCCGGGTGAGCTGTCGTCCGGACTTGGTGATCCGGCCGTCCTTGTCGACGGCGCGGAGTTCGCGCAGCAGGTCGAGGCCGTCCTTCACCCCACGGGAATCCGGCGGCTGCAGGAAGGGGAACGACTCGATGTCGCCGAACCCGAGCGAGATCATCTGCAGGATCACCGCGGCGAGGTTCGTCCGCAGGATCTCGGGGTCGGTGAACTCGTCGCGACGCTCGAAGTCGTCTTCGGAGTAGAGCCGGATCGCGATGCCGGCGCTGGTACGGCCCGCTCGACCCGAACGCTGGTTCGCGCTGGCCTGCGAGATCGCCTCGATCGGCAGCCGCTGCACCTTGGCGCGTGGGGAGTACCGCGAGATGCGGGCGGTCCCGGTGTCGATGACGTACTTGATGCCGGGCACCGTCAGCGAGGTCTCGGCGACGTTCGTGGCGAGCACCACGCGCCGACGGATCCCCGGTGTGGTGCGTCGATCGAAGACGCGGTGCTGGTCGGCGGCGGAGAGCCGGCCGTACAGGGGCAGGACCTCGGTGCCCTGGTAGCGCTTGCCCTCGATCGCGTCCTGCGCGTCACGGATCTCGTTCTCGCCGGACAGGAACACGAGCACGTCGCCGGGTTCTTCGCGCGCGAGTTCGTCCAACGCGTCGGTGATCCCCTGCAGGGTGTCGCGGTCGTCGGCGCCGTTCGCCCCGCCGCGGTCGACCGTGCGCGAGTCGGTCTCGTCGTGCTCGTCGGTGTCGTCGGCGTCCTCGGAGACGAGCGGGCGGTACCGGATCTCGACGGGGTAGGTCCGCCCGGAGACCTCGATGATCGGGGCGTCGCCGAAGTGCTTCGAGAAGGACTCGGGGTCGATCGTCGCGCTCGTGATGATGAGCTTGAGGTCGGGTCGCCGGACCAGGAGCCGCTTGAGGTAGCCGAGCAGGAAGTCGATCGTGAGCGAGCGCTCGTGCGCCTCGTCGATGATGATCGTGTCGTACCGCTTCAGGTCGCGGTCGAAGTGGATCTCGTTCAGCAGGATGCCGTCGGTCATCAGCTTGATGCGGGTGTTCGACGACACCTTGTCGGTGAACCGGACCTGGTAGCCGACCAGGTCGCCGAGGTCGCTGCCGAGCTCTTCGGAGACGCGCTCGGCGATCGTCCGGGCCGCGATCCGGCGGGGCTGGGTGTGCCCGATGTGCTCACGGCCCAGCTCGAGACAGATCTTCGGCAGCTGGGTGGTCTTGCCCGAGCCCGTGGCACCCGCGACGATGACGACCTGGTTGTCACGGATGGCAGCCGCGATGTCGTCCCGCCGCTGCGAGACCGGCAGTTCGGGCGGGTACGTGATGACTGGCGGCGTGGGAGACATGAGCATTCCAGGATACCGTCACGCCGCCGGCGCTGCGAGCCCGGCGGCCAGGTCCGCCGCGGACCGAGCGGGCAGGGCGCACACGCGGTCGTGGCAGACGTACGCAGCCGGGTCGAGCGCGTCCCGTACCTCGAACAGCTCGAACCCCGCGGCCGCCCACTCCGCAGCCTGCGTCGGGGTCACGCGAGCGACGACCGTGCCGGGTCGGCGCGCGGCGCGGACGGCATCGCGGAGTGGGTCGTGCGGGTCCGACGCCACGACCACGACCTCGCGCGAGGGTCGTTGCAGCCCGAGTGCGACACCGAGGGCGTCGGCGTGCCCGAGCGGCCGCTCGGTACCCGTCGCCGCGCGGTCGCTCACCAAGCGCGCGGCCGCCGTCCGGTACGCGGAGTCGCCGGTCAACGCCGCGAGGCCGGCTGCCGCTGCGGCCAGCGCCACCGTACCGGAGCGCATCGCGGTCTGCGGCTGTTCCCCGGTCGCCGTGCCTGCTCCTGCGAGCACGGCGTCGACGTCGAACCGGTTCGCCAGGCCGTCGTCGACCAGGGAACGAGCCGTCACGGCGTAGGTGACCTCGCCGGTCACCAGGGCGAGCTCGAGCAGACCCTCGGCCAGCAGCCCGACGTCCTCGATGGTCGCCGGTGCTGCTGACGCACCGCGAGGCGTGCTCGAGCGGACCAGGACGTGCCCGTCGCGCACGTGCGACCGCAGCAGTGCATCGGCTGCATCCCGGGCGAGGCCGATCATCTCGGGGTCGTCGTGACGGTCGCCGGCGATCGCGAGTCCGCGGATCGCCAGGCCGTTCCACCCGGTCAGGACCTGGTCGTCGAGTGGTGGCGGGTCGAGGAGCACGCGCTCCGTCAGCGGCCGTCGGTACCACTCGCCCTCCACTCGCTGGCCGTCGATCGTGGACTCGCTGTCCTGCGCGGCGACGAACGCTCCGTCGTCCTGCCGCAGGGTGTCGCGCAGGAAGTCCGCGATGCCGCGCGCCTGCTCGGCCCCGGCGACCGCGAGGAGGCCGGCGTTGTCGTAGAGCATCCGCTCGTAGTGCGGCACGCTCCAGTCGCGCTTGGTCGCGTACCGGAAGACACCGCCGTCGGCATCGGTCAGCTCGGAGGCCCGGATCGCGTGGAGCGACCGGTCGAGCAGGCCGTCGGCCTCGGCATCGCCGTCGCGTGCTGCGTCGGCGAGGAACTCCAGCAGTGGCGTGCTCGGGAACTTCGGTGCGCCGCCAAAACCACCGTAGGTGGTGTCCTCGGCTTGCGAGAGCTGACCGGTGACGGCCCGGATGTTATCGACGGACGGGAGGCGCGGGTCGGCTCCGTCAGCACCCTCGGCCGCGCGGGTGGTCGCGTCCGCCTCGGCCCCCTGCCGGATCGCCGTCGCGATGGCCGCGGCGTTCGCGTCGACCTCGTGCCGCCGTTCGGTCCACGCGTCGAGGACCGCCGCCAGGATCTGTCGGAACGCGGGCACCTGACCGACCGGGGTCGGCGGGAAGTAGGTGCCGGCGAAGAACACGTGGCCCTCGGGCGTCAGGAACGTCGTCAGGGGCCACCCGAGCTGCTGCGTGAACGCGCTCGCGGCGGCCATCAGGCTGGCGTCGACGTCGGGACGTTCTTCGCGGTCGACCTTGACGGCGACGAAGTCCTGGCGGAGCAGCGAACCGATCTCCGGGTCGGCGAAGCTCTCACGCGCCATGACGTGGCACCAGTGGCACGTGGCGTAGCCGACGGACACCAGGACCGGGACGCCGCGCTCACGTGCCTCGGCGAAGGCCTCGGGGCCCCACTCGCGCCAGTCCACGGGGTTGTCGGCGTGCAGCCGGAGGTACGGGCTGACCGAGGTGCCGAGTCGGTTGTCGTTCATGGCTCCAGCGTGCCCCGTGGTGACTGAGCGGGCCAGCGATCGCCGCGATCTGTGGACGGACTGACGATGTCCACAGCTGCCGGACGCCAGGTCAGCGGGGGAGCCACCCCGTCAGCGCGGCGAGACGCTGCGCGACCTGGGCGGGGGTGAGACCGTCCGTGTCCACCCGGGTGACCGTGTCCCCGGAAGCCGCGTCGAGCCTCCCGGCCGTCCGCGTGCTGTGCGCGAGCTGCGCCTGCGGGACCTCGCCACCCGACCGTCGCGCGAGGCGCTCGGCGGTGGGACCGTCTGCCGCTCGTAGCAGGACCGTCGTCACCACGGGGTCGTCGCCCACGGCGGCGGCCAGACGCTCGTGCTCGAGCACGGAAACGGTGTTCGTGTAGACCAACCGATGGTGGCCGAGCTCGCGGTAGGACGTCCACAGGGCGGCGAGGTTCCGTTCCGCGAGCCGCGCCTCGGGGTGCTCGACGTGCGGTGCCGGGTGTGCCAGGTCGAGCAGGTCGCCCTCGATCACCGCGTGGCGGACGTCGGCAGCGACGAGCAGGTCGTGCAGCGCCTCGGCTGCGGTGGACTTGCCGACACCGGACCGGCCGCCGATGAACAGGACCTCGGGGCGGGGCGTGCTCGGCACCGTCACCCGAGGCCCAGCGACAGGAGCGCGAGGGCAGCGTCCTCGGGGCCGTAGTCGAACATGCGCTCCCAGAACGGGTCGTCGGCCCACGGCACGTCGCCGTCCGCCGGTGTGGACTGCGCGGTCTCCACCAACCAGTCGAGTTCGGGCAGGACCGCGGTCGCGAAGGTCGGCGGCTGCCACCCGAGCGCGCGTGCCGCCGTCGTGTCGAGGACGAACGGTGACGGCGACGACCAGGGGGTGGTGCCGACGAAGGCTGGGGCGTCCGCGTCGAGCAGGACCTCGTCGAACTGGTGGTCGAGGTGCCCGGCGATGGTCCGCACGATCTCGAGCGCCGTCGGAGCGGAGTCGTCGGCGACGTTGAGGATGCGCCGGTCCGGAGCGTGCGCGACCAGTCGGACGAGCGAGCCGATGCCGCTCGCCGCCGTCGTGTGGTCCACGCCGCGGCCGTGGTCGGCGAGCAGGATGCGTTCGCGGCCGTCGAGGACCCGGCGGACCACGAACCACTCGCGCGGACGGCCGATGCCGACGCCGTACACCTTCGACGGGCGCAGCACCGTGACCGGGGCGCCGTGGTCGAGCAGCACCTGCTCGGAGGCCGCCTTCGCCGCGCCGTAGCCGTCACGGCTGGTCGGGTCGCCGTCGCCCGCGGTGACGGTCGGTTGGATCTCGGTGACCGCGGCGCCGAAGACCGGCTTGTCCGTCGAGTTCGCGTGCCGGCCCTGCTCGTCGGCGTAGACCGCACGCGAGGAGACGAAGACGGTGGACCCGACGTCGTCGAGGAACGGCAGGAGCTGCGTCGCGTCGTCGCGGGTCAGCCCCACGGTGTCGACGAGCAGGTCCGCGCCGGGGCGGAGGAGGTCGCGCAGGGTGCTCGTGTCCCGTCGGTCACCCGCGGTGAAGGTCGCGCCACGGGCAGCGAGGGAATCGGCTACCGGGCCACCGCGGCGGGCCAGGACGTCGACCTGCCAGTCGTCGCCGCCCCGCCCGGAGGCGTCGAGGAGTTCACGCGCGACGGCCGAACCGATCCCGCCGGTACCGCCGAGGATGACCGCGCGTCTGGAGCTCATGCCCCAACGCTAGCGGGACGGCGTCCGGCGGCCGTCGTTCGTCGTCCGGCGGCCGTCGTCCGGAGTCTCAGGACGCGAGTGCCTCGGGCTCGTGCCGCCACCAGTCCAGCAACGAGCCGTCGTAGACGGTGACCTTGTCGTGCCCGAGCACGGTCAGCGCCAGTGCATCGACGCACGCGGCGCTGCCGACCCCGCAGTACGTCACGATCTCGTCTTGGCCGACGACCGCGGCGAACGCCTCGGCGAGCTTCGGCCCGCGCAGGTACGCGTTGGTGTCCGGGTCGACCAGGGTGTCCACCGTGATCGGGGTGCTCCCCGGGATGATCGGCGGGTGCTCGTCGCCGAGGGCCGCTTCGGGCGCCGCGAACACCAGCGCGGCGGGCTGTTCACCCGACACGGCTCGGCGGACACGGGCGTGGTCGGCCCAGAGCGGGCGTTCCTCACCGGCGAGGAAGGCGCTGTCGTCATCGGGCGCCTTCGCCGGCGAGGGCGCCTGGCGCAGTGCACCGACGCGGACCGGCCGGCCCTCGTCGCGCCACTTCGTGAAGCCACCGTCGAGGACCGCGACCGAGTCGAAGCCGAACGACCGGAAGATCCACCACAGCCGTGCTGACCACTCGCCGACGCTGTCGTCGTAGACCACGACCGTCGAGGTGTTCGTGACGCCGAGGTCACCGGCAGCTGCTTCGAACCGCTCGGCACTCGGGCGGGTGAAGGGCACCGGAGCGCCCGGCGTGGAGAAGGCGTCGACGAGGTCGGCGAAGCGGGCACCGGGGACGTGCCCACGCTGCTCGTAGGAGTCGACCGCGGAGTGCCACATCGTCTCGAGTCCGGTCCCCACCGTGTGCACGGAGGCGTCGAGGACGACGAGCTCGTCACCACCGAGGTGGTCGGCGAGCCACTGCGTCGACACGAGCGGCGAGGTCAGGACGGGGGCCATGCCGGAAACGATAATGCGGACCTCTGACGGACGACAGGGAAACCGACACGCGGCGAAACCGGGGCGCGGGTGGTGGCTGGTGCGTGCGCAATGACTGTGGGTGCATGTTCCGACGATCCACGCGTTGAACGACTTGTGGAACGTCGCAAAACCCGCGCGACGCGGCACCGGCACCCGCACCGGCACCCGCACCCGCACCCGCACCCGCACCCGCCCCGCCCACACGCACGAACGGCCCGCCCCGGCAGAACCAGGACGGGCCGTTCGGACGAGCTGACGCGTCAGTGCGCGGCGGCGGGGATGCTCCCGGTCGTCGTGGACGCAGCGTGGGCGAGCCGGTCGAGCCGCACCGACTGCCGGTTGATGAGCAGGCCACCCGCGAGGGCGACGAGCACGAGCACACCGGCCGAGATGCCGAACGCCACGTGGTAGCCGTCGAGCGTGGCCTGGGCCTGCTGCAGCTTCGTGGGTGCCGCCGACAGCCCGGTCAGGCTGTTCTTCACGACGTCGGCGAAGATCGTCGACAGCAGCGCCGTGCCGATCGAGCCACCGATCTGCTGCATGGTGTTGACCGTCGCCGAGGCCACACCGGCGTCGGCTCGGGCCACTCCGGTGGTCGCGGTGTTCATCGCGGACGAGAAGATCGTGCCCATGCCGAGCCCGATGACGATCAGCGCCGGCAGGACGGTGCCCGCGTAGGAGCTGTCCAGGTCGGTGCGCAGCAGCAGGAGCAGGCCGATCGCGGCGACGAGGCCACCGGCGAAGATCAGGATCTTCGGGCCGATGCGCGGCAGCAGTCGCCCACCGATCTGCGTCGCCGAGATCATGATCGACAGCGGCATCGGCAGGAAGGCCAGACCGGTCTGCAGCGAGCTGAACCCGAGGGTCTGCTCGAGGTAGTAGGTCAGGAACAGGAAGATGCCGAACATGCCGATCGCCACCAGGCCGATCGCGATGAACGATCCACCGCGGTCACGGTCGAGCACGACCCGCAGGGGCAGCAGCGGGTGCGCGACACGGGTCTCGATGAACACGAACGCGGCGATCAGGACGACGCCACCGGCGAGCATCGCGATGGTGACGGGGGAGTCCCAGCCGTTGGTCTCGGCGTTCGAGAACCCGTAGACGACGCCGACCAGACCGGCGGTGATGGTGATGACGCCGGCGACGTCGATGCGCGGACGGTCGACCTTCGGCGGCTTCTCCATGAACACGAGCGCGCCGATCACGCCGAGCACGGCGAAGACGACGTTGACGTAGAGGCACCAGCGCCACGACGCGTACTCGGTCAGCACGCCGCCCAGGAGCAGACCGATGGCCGCACCGGAACCGGCGATCGAGCCGAAGATGCCGAACGCACGACCGCGCTCCTTCGGGTCGCGGAACGTGGTGGTCAGCATGCCGAGCGCGGACGGTGCGAGCAGGGCGCCGAAGACACCCTGCAGGGCGCGGGCCGCGACGAGCAGCCCGAACGAGTCGGCGAGGCCACCGAGCACCGACGCGACCGCGAAGCCGACCAGGCCGATGATGAAGGTGTTCTTGCGGCCGAACAGGTCGCCGAGGCGACCGCCGAGCAGCAGGAGCGAGCCGAACGCCAGCGAGTACGCGGTGACGATCCACTGGCGCTGGTCGGTGCCGAACCCCAGGTCGGCCTGGGCCGAGGGGAGCGCGATGTTCACGATCGTGGCGTCGAGCACGACCATCAGCTGGGCGAGGGCGATGACCGCCAGGGCGATCCAGCGGTGGTTGCTCTTGGCGGGGGTGGTGCCGGAAGTCGTGGGTGCTGCCCCGGTGGGGGTCGGCACGGTGTGTTCTGCCGTCACGGCAGCCTCCTTCGAGAAGGTTGGAGGGGGAGCACGAAGCGCGCACCGTCGGGCGTTTCGAAGAGGGGAGGTGTCAAACGGATGCGCCGCATCCGTTTGTCGACAGTGTAGACCGAAACGGAAGGTCCGCATCCACTTATTCCCAGAAAGTTCAACTAGGTTCGGCACCGTGAGCACCACCGAGTCCGCGCCCGACCTCGAGCGCCCGCTGCGCGCCGATGCGGCACGCAACCGCGAGCTGATCCTGCAGACCGCTCGCAAGTGCTTCGCGGAGCGCGGGCTGTCGGTCACCCTGAACGACATCGCGCACGAAGCGGGGGTCGGCGTCGGCACCGTGTACCGACGTTTCGCCGACAAGGACTCCCTCATCGAGGCGCTGCTCGCCACCAAGTTCGAGGCGATGAACGACGCGGCCGCCCGCGCCGCCGACGTCGTCGACCCGCGTGAGGCCCTGCGGGTCTACCTGACCGGGGTGTTCGAGTTCCGCGCCCGCGACCGTGCGCTCGCCGACGCCATCGTGCGTGCCGGCAAGGCGCGTCCGTCGATCGTGCAGGAGCGAGACCGGCTGGAGCGCCAGGTCTCCGCGATCATCGGGCGGGCCGAGACCGCCGGGGTGGTCCGCGCCGGGTTCGACTACCGCGACCTGCCGATGCTCACCGCCATGGTGGGTGCCGTCGCGGACGCCACCCGCGAGCACGACCCGAACGCCTGGCGCCGGTACGCCGAACTCCTCATCGAGGGCGTCCTGCCGCAGACCCGGACCGCGCCGAGCATGGTCGGCGACCCGCTCGACCGCGAATCGATCGAGCGCGCGCTGCACGCGCAGTCCTGACGCGTCCCCGCGGACCGCGCGCGGCTCGGGTGCCAACCGACTCCGGACGGGAGGCCCGTGGCGGAGCCGACCCGTGCCTCCCGTCCGGCGGTCTGGTCGCGACCAGTGCGCCGGGCCGACCCGACGCGCACTACAGCCAGCTCGGCAGCCAGTAGTGCGACCGGATGAAGTCCCACGGCACCTGGATCGCGGTCCACATCGGGTACCAGTACGCCGACGCGAGCACCACCACGACCAGGTACACGCCGACCCAGACGACCGCCCGGGTCCGTCGGGGCCGCGGATCGGACCGTGACCCGAGCACCAACCCGATCGCCGCCGCCAGCGCCATCACCATGAATGGCTCGAAGGCGATCGTGTAGAACTGGAAGACCGTCCGGTCGACGTACATCAGCCACGGCAGGTAGCCCGCGGCGACGCCGAGCAAGACGAAGCCGTACTGCCACTGTCGGCGCAGGATCCAGAGCACGAGCAGCGCCACGGTCGCGATGACCGCCGCGTACCAGATGAACGGGTTCGCGACGCCGGTGATCGCCTCGCCGCAGCGGCTCGCCGAGCAGCCGTCCTGGCCGGCATCGGTGCCAACGTAGAACATCGACGTGGGGCGCTGCATCACGAGCCACAGCAGCGGGTTCGCCTGGTACGAGTGCGGCGTGTGCAGCCCGATGTTGAAGTCGTAGATCTCCGACTGGTAGTGCCACCAGTTCTGCAGACTGTCCGGCACCCACCGGAGCACCCCGGTCCAGCGCTCTCCTCCGGAGGCCAGCCAGTTCCGGTCCCAGCCGTCCTTCGACACGAACCAGCCGGTCCACGACGCGACGTAGGTGACGGCGGCGATCGGCACGGTGAGCACGAACGACACGGGGGCCTGCTGCAGCAGCGCGCTCGACGACCAGAACTCGACCCCCGCACGGCGGCGCATCAGCATGTCGCTCAGCACGGAGTACACGGCGAAGAAGGCCAGGAAGTACATCCCCGACCACTTCGTCGCGGAGGCCAACCCCATCGTCAGCCCCATCGCGAACAGCCACGGGCGCCACCAGAGCACGGGCCCCCACAGGGTGTCCCGGCCGGCGGCGACCCGCTCGGCGACCCAGTCGTCGAGCCGCCGCTGACTCCGGCGCCGGTCGAGCAGGAGCGCCCCGAACCCGAGCACGACGAAGAACGTCAGGATCCCGTCGAGCAGCGTGACGCGGGACATCACGATGGCCTGGCCGTCGATCGCGAGCAGACCGCCGGCGAGCGTGCCGACCAGGGTGGAGCGGAACAGCGACCGGGCGATCACGGCGGTGAGGAACACCGTCGCGATGCCGAGCACGGCGACGGCGAACCGCCAGCCGAACGAGTTGTCCGCCCCGAACAGGAGCATGCCGAGCCCGATCAGGTACTTGCCGAGCGGCGGGTGCGCGATGAACTCCGCGGCACTGGTGAAGATGTCCGTCTCACCACTCGAGAACCGGTCGTCGGTCGTCGGGGCGGAGTCGCTGCTCGGGTTCGCCGGCCAGGTGCCCTCGTAGCCGAGGTGCACGATCGACCAGCCGTCCTTGACGTAGTAGGTCTCGTCGAAGACCAGGGAGTGCGGGTTCCCCAGGTTCGCCAGGCGGAGCACGGCGGCGAGCAGCGTCACCGCGATCGGTCCGGCCCAGCGCCACACCGCGACGCGCTGGGCGGTGGAGAGCACCCGCCCCCACCAGTCGTCGAGGCGCGAGCCGACCGGCCCGTCGGGCACGGCCGTGCGGTCGTCGGTCAGCTCGCTGGTCATCGCTCAGCATCCTACGGATCGAGCGCATGTCCGCGCTGCGTCGGTGCTGCGACGACAATGGGTGGCGTGATCGTCCTCGCAGCAACCCCCATCGGCAACCTCGGGGACGCCTCGCGCCGTCTCGTCGAGACCCTCTCCAACGCCACGGTGGTCGCGGCGGAGGACACCAGGACCGCCATCCACCTCATGCGCGCCCTCGGCATCGAGAACCGTCCGCGGCTCATCGCCCTGCACGAGCACAACGAACGGGCGAAGGCGTCCGAGGTCGTCGAGCTCGCCCGTGACGAGGACGTCGTGGTCCTCACCGACGCCGGCATGCCCGCGATCAGCGACCCCGGCTTCCCGCTCGTCGAGGCAGCGGCCGCCGCGGGCGTCACGGTCACGGCACTGCCCGGCCCGTCGGCGGTGCTCATGGCGCTCGCCGTCTCCGGACTGCCGACGGACCGCTTCACGTTCGAGGGGTTCCCCACGCGCAAGGGCGGGGAGCGTCGCCGTGCGTTCCAGGCGCTCGCGGGGGAGCAGCGCACGATGGTCTTCTTCGAGTCGCCGCACCGGTTGGCCGAGACGCTCGCCGACATGGCCGTCGGGTTCGGGGGCGATCGTCGCGCAGCGGTCTGCCGCGAGCTCACGAAGCTGTACGAAGAGGTCCGTCGTGGTCCGCTCGACGAGCTCGTCGCGTGGGCATCAGAGGGGGTCCGGGGTGAGATCTGCATCGTCGTCGCCGGGGCCGCCGAGGCCACCGAGGAGGCGACGCTCGACGACGGGGTCCGACTCGTCCTCGAGCGGGTGGCCGCCGGCATGCGCATGAAGGAGGCCGCAGCGGCGGTCGCGGACGCGACCGGGCTGTCGAAGCGCGACCTCTACGAGGGCGCGCTCGCGGCGCGGTAGACGACGGCAGTACCGGACGGGAGGCCCGGGGCAGGCCCGCCACGGGCCTCCCGGATCCGGTTCTCCACAGTCCACCGCCGCGCGCGTCATCCGGGTTCCGCGCGCCCGTAGGATGGTCCGCATGTCCGACGGGTCCTCGTTCAGCATCACCACGCCGATCTTCTACGTGAACGACGTGCCCCACATCGGGCACGCCTACACCGAGGTCGCCGCGGACGTCCTCGCGCGCTGGCACCGGCAGCGGGGTGACGACACCTGGCTGCTCACCGGCACCGACGAGCACGGGCAGAAGATCCTGCGCACCGCCTCGGCGAACGAGGTCACGCCCCAGGAATGGGCCGACCGCCTGGTGACCGAGGCGTGGAAGCCGCTGCTCGACACCGTCGACGTGGCCAACGACGACTTCATCCGCACCACCGACGAGCGCCACGAGCGCGGCGTGACGGCGTTCCTGCAGAAGCTCTACGACGACGGCTTCATCTACGCCGGCGAGTTCGAGGGCTTCTACTGCGTGGGCTGCGAGGAGTACAAGCAGCCGAGCGACCTGGTCCCCGGCACCGGTGCGTACGAGGGACAGCAGGTCTGTGCCATCCACTCGATCCCGGTCGAGGTGCTGTCCGAGCGCAACTACTTCTTCCGCATGTCGGACTTCGAGCAGCGCCTGCTCGACCTGTACGAGTCGAACCCGCTGTTCATCCAGCCGGAGAGCGTTCGCAACGAGATCATCTCGTTCGTGAAGCAGGGCCTCCGCGACCTGTCGATCTCGCGGTCCAGCTTCGACTGGGGCATCAAGATCCCGTGGGACAGCGATCACGTCCTGTACGTGTGGTTCGACGCCCTGCTCAACTACGTCACCGCGCTGGGCTACGGCACCGAGGACGACGAGGCCTTCGAGCGCCTGTGGCCGAGCGTGCACATCGTCGGCAAGGACATCGCCCGTTTCCACGCCGTCATCTGGCCGGCGATGCTCATGGCTGCCGGCCTGCCCGTGCCCGAGCGCGTCTTCGGTCACGGCTGGCTGCTCGTCGGTGGCGAGAAGATGTCCAAGTCGAAGCTGACCGGCATCGCGCCGTCGGAGATCACCGACACCTTCGGGTCCGACGCCTTCCGCTACTACTTCCTCCGCGCCATCACCTTCGGGCAGGACGGCAACTTCAGCTGGGAGGACATCTCGGCGCGGTACCAGGCCGAGCTCGCGAACGGCTTCGGCAACCTGGCCTCGCGCCTGGTCGCGATGCTGCAGAAGTACTTCGACGGCGCAGTGCCCGCGCGGGGGCCGTTGACCGAGTCGGACGAAGCCGTCGACGCCCTGGCGGTGTCGGTCACCGAGCGTGCCGACGCAGCCATCGCCGCGTTCGCCCCGCACGAGGCGATCGCCGCCGTCTGGGAGCTCGTCGACGCGCTGAACGGGTACATCACCGAGCAGCAGCCGTGGGCCCTGGCGAAGGACGACGCGAACCGTGAGCGGCTCGGCACCGTCCTGACCACGGCACTCCGTGGCCTCGGCACCGTCGCGGTCCTGCTCTCCCCGGTGATGCCGAAGGCCACCGAGAAGCTGTGGGCGTCGATCGGTGCCGGTGGCTCGATCGCCGAGCAGCGTGTCGATCGTGCCTTCGAGTGGCAGGGCGCCGACCAGGTGGTCCCGCTCGAGAGCGGGCTGTTCCCGCGCATCGAGCAGGCGGAGCAGGGCGCCGCGTGACCGACGCCCACCTCCGCTCCCGTGGCGACGGGGACGGCTCCAACCGCGACCTGACCTACCCGCCCCTGCCCGAGGCGCTCGTGGTCCCGGTCTACGACAACCACACGCACATGGAGATCGCCGACGGTGGCGACGGGGCGCTCGACTACCGCGAGCACCTCGGCCGTGCCTCGAGCGTCGGCGTCCGCGGTGTCGTGCAGGTCGGCACCGACCTGGCGACCTCGCAGTGGTCCGCGTCGATCGCCGCCCGCGAACCCCGCGTGCTCGCAGCGGTCGCACTGCACCCGAACGAGGCGCCGTCGCTGCAGGAGCAGGGGCTGCTCGACGAGCACCTCGCCGGGATCGAGGCCCTGGCGGCACTGCCCCGCGTCCGGGCGATCGGTGAGACCGGGCTCGACTTCTTCCGCACCGGTGAGGACGGGCGCGACGCCCAGATCCGCTCGTTCGAGGAGCACATCCGCATCGCGAAGGAGCACGGCCTCGCGCTGACCATCCACGACCGCGACGCGCACGACGCCGTGGTCGAGGTGCTCGACCGCGTCGGGGCTCCGGAGCGCACGGTGTTCCACTGCTTCTCCGGCGGACCCGACCTGGCTCGGCTCTGCGCCGAGCGCGGTTGGTACATGTCGTTCGCCGGCACCGTGACGTTCAAGAACGCAGCACTGCTCCGCGAAGCCCTCGTCGTCGCGCCACGGCACCTGATCATGGTCGAGACGGACGCGCCGTTCCTGACCCCGACGCCGTACCGCGGCCGGCCGAACGCCCCGTACCTGATCCCGCTCACCCTGCGGTCGATGGCGGAGACCCTCGGCACCGATGCCTCGATGCTCGCCGCGCAGATCGCGTCGAACACCGAGCTCGTCTACGGCGCGTGGGACGCCGAGCCCGTGACGGTGGACGAGTAGTGGGCGCGCTGCTCGGCCCGGCCGAGATCCGGGAACTCGCCGCCGAACTCGACGTGACCCCGACGAAGAAGCTCGGGCAGAACTTCGTGCACGACGCCAACACCGTCCGACGGATCGTGTCGGTCGCCGGCGTGACGCCGTCGTCCCAGGTGCTCGAGATCGGGCCGGGCCTCGGCTCCCTGACGCTCGGGCTCACCGAGACCGGCGCGCCCGTCACCGCCGTCGAGATCGACAAGCGGCTCGCGGCGAAGCTGCCGTCGACGGTCAGCGCGTTGCAGCCGGCGGCGACGCTGACGGTCGTGCAGCAGGACGCGATGACCGTCGCCGCCTCGGACCTCGACACCGAACCGACGCACCTCGTCGCGAACCTGCCCTACAACATCTCGGTGCCCGTGCTGCTGCACCTGCTCGCGACCTTCCCGTCGATCGAGCGGTCGCTCGTGATGGTGCAGGCCGAGGTCGGGTACCGTCTCGCGGCGGGCCCGGGCAGCAAGGTCTACGGGTCGCCGAGCGTCAAGGCCGCCTGGTACGGCTCGTGGAGCACGGCCGGGCTCGTCAGCCGGCAGGTGTTCTGGCCCGTCCCGAACGTCGACAGCGTGCTCGTGGCGTTCGACCGGCACGAGTCCCCGGGAGACGAGCTGCTGCGGTCGCGGGTGTTCACCCTGGTCGATGCGGCGTTCCAGCAGCGGCGGAAGATGCTGCGGCAGAGCCTGTCCGGTGTGCTCGGTGGCAGCGCCCACGCCTCCGAGGTCCTGACGGCGGCGGGCATCGACCCGACGGCCCGGGGCGAGGCGATCGGTGTCGACGACTTCGTGCGGCTCGGTCGGACGGTCCTGGCGGCTGCGGAGTAGACGGGCAAGTCACCGGGCGAGTGGCATGCGCTGATCGACGCGGCGACGCCGAGGCCGAACTGCAGCAGCTGCTCGCCGGATCCAGACGCCGCGAATGGGGGAGCGCGCGCACGGTCGCCTCGGCCCTACGATCGGTGAGTGCCTCGCATCACCCTCCCCCGCTGGATCACGATCATCGCCGTGCTCGGCGGGCTCGCCATCGGCTGCTTCGCAGCGTCGGTCGTCGTCCGCGATCCGTCCAGCGACGGGGCGTGGGTCGCGGTGGTGCTCGGCCTGAGCATCGTCGTGTGGGGGGTCGCCTTCGCGTACCTGGACGACGGGCCGGACACCGATGAACCGGACACGACGGCGGTCGACTCCGTGCCGCGCGTGCACCGCGACCGAGTGCACCGGCTCCTGCGCACAGCGCTGACGGTGACGGTGTTCACCGCGATCTACGCGATCACCCGCTGGCACCAGGTGCCGGTCGGTTGGGCGCTCGGCGGAGCGGTGATCGCGACGGGTCTCCCCGTGCTGAACCGCGCCCTCGACCGCCGGATCGCTCGCGACGAGCTGGGCGAGGGCGCGGCCGACTGACGCGCCGCGGGTCAGTGCGCGCGCGACGCCATCGCCTCGAAGACCTGCTGGTGCGTGCCGTCGCGCTCGGCGAACCGGAGCGGCAGGACGTTCTGCACCAGGATCTCGGGCGATGCCCCCGACTCCAGCAGCGCGAGGACCTCGTCGGCGAAGGCGTCGAGGGGCATACCGCCGAAGTCAGCTCCGCCCATCAGGTCGGTCGACACCGCCGGGGGAGCGAGCTCGAGCACCGACACCGGGGTCCCGAGCAGCTGCTGACGGAGCGACTGCGTGTACGAGTGGATGCCGGCCTTCGTGGCGTTGTACGTCGGCGTCGCGGTGAGCGGGACGAACGCGAGGCCGGACGACACCGTGACGATGGTCGAGGCAGGCTGCGTCAGCAGGTGCGGCAGGAACGCGTCGATGAGGCGGATCGTGCCGACCAGGTTGGTCTGGATGATCTCGAGCGCGTCGTGGATGTGGTCGGGGGAGCGCAGGTCCTCGTTGCGCATGATCCCCGACATGGTGACGAGGGTGTCCAAGGACGGGTGGGTCTCGAGGACCGAGGCGGCAGCGGCCTCGATCGAGGCCGCATCGCTGACGTCGATCTGCACGGTGCCGAAGCCGTGCTCGGCGGCGAGCGAGTCGAGCAGCGACTGACGACGCCCGCCGATGACGACGGTGCTGCCCGCGGCCTGCAGGCGCTGGGCCAGGGCGAGGCCGATGCCGGAGGTCGCGCCGGGGATGAAGACGGTGGAGTTCGTGATGTCCATGTCCACCACCATGCGCCGTCGTCGACGGCCCAGCCAGACCTCGGTCATCGGGGGATCGGCGATCCCTGGCACAGCGGCGGGAACCGGACGACAATCGGGACCATGGACCGCGCTGCACTCGCCGACTTCCTCCGCCGTCGCCGCGAACTGCTGCGCCCCGAGGACGTCGGCCTCGGCCAGGGACCACGACGCCGGACGCCTGGTCTCCGGCGCGAAGAGGTCGCTGCGCTCGCGGGCATGTCGGTCGACTACTACACGCGCCTCGAGCAGCAGCGTGGGCCGCAGCCGTCGGAGCAGATGATCGCCGCGATCGCCCGGGCGCTGCGCTGCAGTCTCGACGAGCGCGACCACCTGTTCCACCTCGCCGGGCAGAACGCCCCGACCCGGTTGCACCGCGCCGACCACGTCGACCCAGCGATCCTGCGGGTGCTCGACCGCCTCGAGGACACCCCCGCGATCGTGGTCAGTCACCTGGGCGAGACGCTGGTCGAGAACCGGCTCGCCGCGGCGCTGCTCGGGTCGTCCGTCGACCTGCCCGGCAACGAGCGCTACCAGGCATGGCGGTGGTTCGTGACCGGCGACGAGCTGGCGAAGTACGCGCCGGAGCAACACGAGCGACTGGCCCGGGTCGTGGTGGCGTCGCTGCGGGCGGCGGTGGGGCTGGCCGGACCGGGGGACCGTCGGGCCACCGAGCTGATCGCCGAGCTCGAGACCCGCAGCCCCGAGTTCCGCGAGCTCTGGGCACTGCACGAAGTGACGAGCCGCTGGTCCGACAACAAGACGATCGTGCAGCGTGAGCTCGGCCGGATCACCGTCGACTGCCAGGTCCTGCACACCGACGACCAGGCGCAGGCGCTGCTGCTCTTCACCGCACCCCCAGGGTCCGAGGATGCGCAGAAGCTCGAGCTCCTCGGCGTCGTCGGCCAGCAGGCGTTCGCGCACTGACGCCGCGCACGTGCGGGTCCACCCGGCTCGTGCGAGGTTGGTCGAGCCCACACGGTGCGAGGTCGATGGTCCCGTGCGCCGTTGGCCGCTCGGTGCCGCGCTTCATCCCGCCGCCGA